>NZ_LWGF01001377.1:0-43777 GCF_001635355.1 Oleiphilus sp. HI0125 | reverse complement strand
CAATTAACCACTCTCTAAGGCTCATTAAGAACTCATTCCACGTATAGATAATCTGAGAACATAAAGGCTATCCTAGCCTTTATGTTCTCAGATTATCTATACGTGGAATGAGTTCTTAATGAGCCTTAGAGAGTGGTTAATTGTAGTTGGTGTCGTCATTATCTTGGGGATTTTGATCGATGGTCTTCGTAGAATGCGTCTCGCAAAACAAGACTCTCTTAAAATGTCCCGAGATTTAGGTGGGCAAATAGATTCTTCCCCCCTTGATGATGATTTTAATCCTGAGCTTCCTGGAGGCGGTGTTCGAGTTGTATCTGCAGGAGCGGATTCTGTTGATAGTGAACTTGATGAACAAAATTTACTGTCTATTTCGGCGCAAGACGATTCAGATTTATTTGAGCCTAAAGTTTCAATTGAATCGGATGAGTCTGAGATTGAGAAACCTTCTTCTAGCACGCCTAAGCAAGCGAAAGCTAAGATTGATGCAACAACAAAGCCCAAAGAGGAAACTGTAGAATCAGATTCAGCAATCGATCATGAAGTCATCGTGATTAATGTTGATGCGCAACCAGGTCAAAATTTTGCGGGCGCAGATGTAAATAAACTTCTTGTAGCGTGTGGTATGAAACATGGCGAGATGTCTATTTTTCATCGACATGAAGAGGACTTGTTAAGTCCTATTCAATTTAGCGTCGCGAATGCTGTTGAGCCTGGATATTTTGATCCAGACAAGCTCGAGACCTTATCCACTCCGGGAGTAAGCTTCTTTATGAGTATTCCCGGACCAAAGAATTACTTGCAAGCTTTTGACTTTATGTATGAAACGGCGAAGTGCTTTGCAGATAATTTGCAAGGTGAGTTGAAGGACGAGCATCGCAGCGTATTGACTTCGCAGACTGTTGAACATTATAAGCAGAGAATTAGAGAGTTTGAGCGCAAGCAGTTGTGCAAAATGCGTCCTTAAGGTTGTTTCGTGTCATTCGATAAAATTCGAGATGAGATTGCAGAGTTATCTGAATCTCTAAATACCCATAATCGTCTTTATTATTTAGAAAGCGCTCCGACTATTAGCGATCAGGAATATGATCAGCTATTTCAACGACTCAGATCGCTCGAAGAAGAATATCCGGATCTAAAAAGATCAGATTCCCCTACTCAACGTGTGGGAAGTGCACCTTCTGGTGAGTTCTCGCAAATTGCTCATCGTATTCCAATGCTTTCACTCGATAATGCTTTTTCTAACGAGGATTTGTTGGATTTTTATAGTCGCATTGGTCAAAAAGTAGATGGTGAAGTTTCTTTGTTTGCCGAACCGAAGCTGGATGGTATTGCGGTTAGTCTGATGTATATCGACGGGGTTTTGGCTTATGGCGCCACGCGTGGTGATGGTCAAACAGGTGAAGATATTACTGCAAACGTTAAAACAATCTCGTCTATTCCTTTGCGTCTTTCAGGTGATGATCTTCCTAGTGAGTTGGAAGTGCGCGGTGAGATTTTTATGCCGCGTAGTGTATTTGATGAGCTCAATCTTGAGGCTCAGAAGCGTGAAGAAAAAGTATTCGTAAATCCACGCAATGCTGCATCGGGAAGTTTAAGGCAATTGGACTCGCGCATTACGGCTAAGCGAAAACTGATGATGAATGCTTACTCAGTGGGATATAGCTCAGAGCCAGATCGATATCGTCTTCATAGTGAATCTCTTTCTGATTTGCGGCGTTTAGGTTTTGTCATCAATCCATTGGGCGAATGTTTAGATTCGACAGAAGCTATCGGTAGTTATGTTCAGAAACTTACAGCCTTAAGATCTGAGCTTGATTACGAAATCGATGGCATTGTTTTTAAGGCGGATAAGCTGGCAGATCAGCAAACTCTTGGGTTTGTAGCCAGAGCTCCGCGTTGGGCTATTGCATATAAATTTCCAGCTGAACAGGCAGAAACAACCTTAGAGGATGTGGAGTTCCAGGTTGGTCGAACTGGAGCAATTACACCTGTTGCGCGTTTGAGCCCCGTTTTTGTGGGTGGTGTGACGGTAAGTAATGCGACACTTCATAATATGGATGAAGTTGCACGTTTGGGGATCAAGATTGGCGATCGTGTTGCGATTCAGCGAGCGGGAGATGTGATTCCTAAAGTTGCCGCTCGAATAGGTGCGGGAGCCTTCGGAAGAAATATCGAGCTGCCTAGTCATTGCCCTGTTTGTTCGTCAGAGATTGAGCAAGAAGGCAGTATCGCCAGATGTTCTGGCGCGATGCTTTGTCCCGCGCAGCTCAAAGAATCAATTAAGCACTTTGTATCGCGAAAGGCATTTGATATTGATGGCTTGGGCGATAAATTGGTTGACCAGCTTGTCGATAAAGAGTTTGTGCTATCGCCGATCGATATTTTTGATTTAAATACTCCTAACCTCGTGCTGTTGGAGCGTATGGGGCAAAAAAGCGCTGAGAACTTAATTTCAGCGATTGAGTCCTCAAAGCAGATCGAATTATCCCGATTTATCTATGCGCTCGGAATAAGGGAAGTGGGAGAAACGACCGCGTCAACCATTGCGCGTGAGTTGGATGACGTTATGGGGCTCTTCTCGCTGACGCCAGATGTATTGGAATCTTTAGATGACATCGGTCCAGTAGTTGCTCGCCATGTTATGGTTTTTACCTCTAATCAAGACAATCGTTCTCTTGTTCGGCGACTGCTCGAAAAAGGTGTTGAGTGTCAGATGCCTACGCAAGTACGGGAGTCTTCAGAGAGTGTATTTGCTGGGAAGACGGTTGTGCTGACAGGAACTTTGCCAAACTATAGTCGTGATGAGTTAAAGGCTCTTCTCGTTGCGGTTGGAGCAAAAGTGAGTGGTTCAGTTTCAAGCAAAACCGATTATTTGGTCGCGGGTGAGAAAGCGGGCTCTAAGCTAAAGAAAGCGACTGAACTTAATGTGCAAGTGCTGGATGAAGCTGCTGCTCTAGCATTACTCAATCAAAACTGATCTTTATTGTGATGTAAGGGGCGTTTCTTATTGCCTCTTCTGTCAAACCCTTCTTTGTTTTTATACTATTTGCATCGTTTAAGTTTTTCATAATAAGCCTTTCTGGCCATGAGTGCGTGTATTTTGAAACATCTAGTTCAAAAACTGTGTGTTGTTATTTCTATTCTTGTGCTAGCTGCGTGCGAAACAAATTTGAGTACGCCTGATTTACGAATTGTAAATGAAGAAGCTCTTCCCACAGAGATGACTTGGTATTCACCTATTGATATTCCGATCGAAATTGCGGGTGGTGAAGGCGGTTTTAACGTTCGTTATATTCAAAACCCCGAAGCAGGTATGAGTGAAGAACTTACCGAAGATGCAGAGGGAAATAACACGATTAGCCTCAGTGTTGTGAAGCAAGAGGGAACACAAAAGAATACTTTTCGATTGCAGGGAACACCTATTCCGGCGGTTGGGGATAGCCCCGTCGCACTTGATAGTGATTACTGGCTCGAAGTAACTGACGGCAGCGAGAGCTTTATTACTAGGTTTCCTTTTACTATAGGGCCTGTAGCTATCGAGTCATTTGCGACTTCCAGTAGTTTTGATGAGGGAGGCGCTAATTTCTCTGGGGTTGAAGGTAGAAATATTCGAGGGAAGCAAGTTTGTACTCAGCTGGGTTCTTTGCCACAAAATTCAATTGATAAGGGTTTCGGATTAAGCTATCCGAATGCAGTGTTACTTACATTAACGGAACCCGTATCCATTCCGCTTGTTTTTGATTATGTTATTTCTGAAGACGATAGTGGAAATTCTCCGGCATCACCACTTTCTGATTTCGAGACTTCTACTGGGCAAGTTAGATTTGAGCCTGGAGATACAGCGTGTGGATTTGTTTTGTACTTAATAGACGATTTGGTGATTGAGCCGCCCGAGACCTTCAAACTAGATTTATTAGCGTCTCAGACAATAGTCTCAGAATTTGAAAACCGTTCAGTGGTGGTAAATATTGTTGATAATGAGCCACGGCTTAAACAGGAAAGTCTTTCTTTTATTGCTACGCCTGGGGATGCGAAGTCATTCTCTATTGAATTAAGTAGGCCTGCAGAAAATACGTTGTTAGTTCCCTTTACTGTGAACGAGGATAACTCTACGTTGTCTGCCACTGACTATTCGATTACTCCAGCATCTCAGGTAGTTGAGATAGGAGAGGGTGAGATACTTGGGCAAGTTTCTGTAATGATTGAGTCAACCATTACTAGCACTGAAGCTGATCCTCGGTTCTATATCGAATTTCAAGGTGCCACTGTAGCAGATTCCGAGCCTCAGGTAGAGGTAGAGTTTATTGTGAATTCATTCATAAATACTGAAGCGGTTTATTCTTCAGAACCTGTCGATTTCGTGGTAATTGGTGCAGACCAAAACGTGTATCTTGGGGGCGGTGATCGAACTAATTCGTCAAGTGTCAGGTTGTATAGCCTTAATAAAAAGGGGGAGGCTCGATCAGTAAACTTTAACGACTTCTACGGCATATCTTCTTTAAACGGCGTTTTAGCCTTGAAGGAGTTAGTTACGCTAGATACCTCAAATCAGACTGAGACTTTAGCACTTGTTATGGAGGTCGAGGGGCGTTTTGACGCTGTCAGCGATGCGTGGGGAGGCCAAGATTTTGTATTGATGGTTCTCGAAGTTGAGGAAGATGGTCGGGTTAATCTTGTACATCAATCCCAGCATGGTTCAGAGTCGGATGATTTAATAACGAATATTGACGTAACTGAACAAAACGAATTGATCGTATCAGGTTATACACAAGGCCGCTCTTTAGATGGTTCATCAATTATTCCGTCACAAGGTCAAAATGAGGGGTTTGTTTATAAATTTGATGCAAATTTTGATATCGATTACGCTCGATTTATTGGTGATTCGTTCGATAATGAGACAATAGCTGTCTTGGCTGATGGGTCTTCAGTGAATTCTTTTTTTACGAGCGACTCAGGTATTTTTTCAAAGACTTTAGATGATGACGGTTTTGTAGATATAGATATTGAAACTGTCGAGTTACCTCAGCCGTCAAGTTTTTCTGTTGGTGGTACTTTGAAATATGAAGAAGGTTTTTTTGGGGCTTTGGTAACATCATCATTTGATAATGACCAAACTGCAACCCCGTCTTTGAGTAATGACGTCTTTTTCTATGATTTTGTAATTGGAGAATCGAGCGAGGTAAGAAAGCTTTTTTCTGTCGCAACGAGTCAGGACGACTTAGGTGTAGATTCCGTCTATTTCGGCAAAGAAGACTCAGAAAGAATTGGCGCTATCGGTGAAACGCTTGGCGTGTTTGGAGACCAGAGCTCGCAAGGTGGGCGAGATGTATTTTTCGCATCGATAAATGCACAGGGACGACCTGAATTGATTAAGGTCAATCAGTTTGGCACTCCAGGCGACGATTATGCGATTGATGTCATTGCTGATAGCGAAGACAAATTTTTAGTTCTTTGGAAGGAGGATCACTCGTCAGGTGATGGTACCTTCCGCTATAGAATCACGCCATTTTCTCCAGATGGTGAAAACCTACTTCCTATTAATTAGTTGAATAAAAATGACCTTTCTTGAGGCTTTTTATTAAGAATCGCGCTGGTGATAGTTGTTTTGCTTGTTCGTGTGGAAGTCCGATACTTGAACTAGAAATTGTATCCACAAGAAGTCTTGCACTTAAGGGTGAGTAGGTGAGTCCCTTCGAGCCGTAAGCTAGGTTTAAGTATGTGTGATCGTAGTATCTGCCTTGTATTGTTTCTTGTTTGGCGTTTTTTGTAAGAAAACTATATTGCTTGTTCATTGCACTCGTTCGAGGTAGTTTCCCAACGATCGGAGTGTAGTCGTTTGACGTTGTCCGAATACCTGCATGTCGGCCTGAAACCTGTTCATTCAACGTCGCTTGATCGCTCCATCCTTTGAGCCAAGTCACGAGTTTTTCGATATTAGCGTGATCATCTTCCCTTGATTCAAATGGTTCTGAATTATTCAAGTCGTAACTGGCACCAATATGCAGTTCGCCGTGTAATGTAGGGCAGAGATAACCCTCGCCACATAGAACTGTTTTGGGTGTCGCGAATGACTTGGATGACAACTGAGTTGTTTGCCCTCTTAGGGGTTTTATTGGTAGTGGGTAGTTTATGTCTAGATCTTGGTAGGAAACTGCATTACATATTATCGTTGCATCTGCATTCATCGAGTTCAGTAACGCATCGCTCTCCCAATCCTGATGTGTATATTCACGCTTATTGATTAGCTCAATGTTGTCATGTTCTAGTACATGTTTAGAAAATGCCTCTGTGTCTAACCAACCTGCTTGTGGAAATACTAGCCCGCTGTCTTGAATATCTAGTCCGCTCAGGCCTTTGAGTTTATTTGCATCGGCCTGATACATAAATGTCTCAGGCAGTTCATAGCGATCTACAACATTTTGCTGTTTAGCTCGTTCTTTTTCATTCCATGCTAGGTGAACAACGCCGCAAGTATGCCAAAATCTGTTTCCGCTTGAGAGTTGCTCTCTCGAGAAAAAGGTTTGAGCGTAGAGCTGTGCTTGAATCAGTAGTCGTGCTTCTGGTGTATATTGCTGAGGGAATTTTCCATACATGATCAACTGTTTTTGACCGCTAGCGCCTTGCAATGGGCCCTCTTGCTTCTCAATGATGGTGGCTTTAAAGCCTTTGCGGGCTAGAGTAATAGCGGTGGTGAGTCCTGCTATCCCAGCGCCTATGACGAGTACGTGGCCATGCTTGATGTTTGGGGATGAATTTTCGCTGATATGCCATGCTTGATCAGGCAAGGCCTGAGTTTTCGTGGTGCTTTCTAAGTGACGCGAAGCAGTAATCATTTCACGTTTTTGTTTGAAACCAGATATTTTGGAAACGATGAATCCCGCATCTATAAGGTTTCTTCGAACAAACCCTGCCGCGGTAAATGTAGAAACTGTCGTTTGGTGATTGCTATAAAGCGCCATATGATCGAACAGTTTGCTGTTCCACATTTCTTCATTTTTAGAGGGGGCAAATCCATCAAGAAACCATACGTCGCTGAAAAACTGATATTTATCGAGTGCATTATTGAGTTCTTCGAAAAATAACTTTAGGCTGACTCTTCCAGATTCAAACTCTAAATAGTGAAATCCAGTAATAGGGCTTGGATATTGATTTAGCAGCTCTTTATATTCAAAGCCTAATTCAGGCCAGATTTTAGACGCTAACTTCAAGTCACTAATGCTAAGTGGAAACCCTTCTATGCTAGAAAATTCAAGGCGTTTTTTGGGTTCAGGAAGTGATCTCCATAGCGCATAGCAGGCTATAAAGTTAAGTCCGCTGCCGAAACCCGTTTCACAAACTCTAAGTGTATCTTGATCGTTCGTTGCGTTTCGCAGGCGTTCTTTGAGGCGGTTGGCCTCTATAAAGACATACTCAGTTTCTGCTAGCCCATCGTTAGCGTTGAAGTAAATATCATCGAAGTCCTTGTGATAAGGGATGCCATCTTTCCATTCAATGTTAGCGGTTGGGCGTTGCATAGTTAGATGTTTGTGCTTATTTGTTGATGCGTATTTCTTCAATGATGATGTCGGTGACAGGCACGTCTCCGTATGGTCCACGTCTACCAGTTTTCGTTGCGCTAATTTGATCAGCTACTTCCATTCCACGAACAATCTCGCCGAACACGGCATAACCAGCTTGTGAGCTTGATTTATTGAGGAAATGATTGTCTACCACGTTGATAAAGAACTGAGCCGTTGCTGAATTTGGGTCGTTGGTTCGTGCCATTGATAGGGTGCCACGCTTGTTTGGTGTGGTGGGTTTTGCTTCGTTTTGGATCGGGGCATTTGTTGGTTTCTTAACCATTCCCTTCTCAAAACCGCCACCTTGAACCATAAAGCCCGGTATTACGCGGTGAAAAATCGTATCGTTATAAAATCCGCTGTTCACATACGCAATAAAGTTTTTGGTCGTAATAGGGGCTTGTTGATCATAAAGCTTAACTTCCATTTCGCCGAGGCTTGTCTTTATGATCGCTGTTGTCGCTGCGTTTAGGGTGGTGCTTAACAACAAAGCTGTTGCGAAAATAACGAGGGACTTTAAGTTCATACGGGGCTCGCATTGTTTTTGTTAAAGAAGCGGAAATTGTAGCTTTCGTCTTATTTAAATAAAAGTGAGTTCTAGTTCACCAAATTTCATATCGTTACGTAGGGGTTACATCCCCTTACCAATACGAGTGGCTAGTTTTTAATCGATGAACCATGCTTTGAGTGTGATCCAAATTTGCGTTTTTTACATTTTAGAGGTGGTGGGCAATGGGCAAGTCTGTGCAGCAATCAAGACTGGGTCGTGTTCTTGTCAATAAGGGCATTATTACAGAGTCTCAGCTTAATTTCGCGCTTACAGAGCAGGGTAGAAGTGGTAAGCGATTAGGCGAGATTCTTTTAGATAACGGTTACATTAGCAATAATCAGTTAGAGAGTGCTTTGAAGCGCCAAGATCTATTGCGCCGTGTTGCTGCGTTTACAACAATCGCGTGGGCGCCGTTTCATGCGGTTGCGGGCTTTTCAGTTCCTTCCATGGTAAAACCTGTAGTTCCATCAGTTAAAACATCTTCAGAAATACAATTTGCTAATTTGCCTGCTGGGTTCGTTGCATTAAGCGATGCAGAGTTAGAAAGTGCAGAAGCGCAAGGACCTTTTGTGTTAGGTAGCGAACTTTTGCCACAGTTCGGTTACGAGATGCCTAGCACTGGGGCAGAAAACAAACTAGAAGAGGATGACGAGGATACCACTGAGGAGCAAGTGGCTTTTCAAGCCATGGACGCGGTTACAACCGTTATGGGATTTGGTCCGTTGTCTAACTTTATTGAAGCTGATGTGACTATAGATGGCTTTCGTCGTTTCGATGATATGCCTGCCATGACAATCCTTGATGACGGTGGCGTAAGATTCTATACAGGTTTCGAAGCTGATCGAATTAGTATTGAAAATGTTCGTGTAAAAGGGAGTTCGAGCCCTGACACTATCGGAAGTTTTTATATTTCAGACGTGAGTTTCGATCGAGGCTCAAGCTTAACAATTCGTGGTGAAGAGGCTCGCTGGTAATCTAAATTTGCTCACTAGCGTTTCTTCTATGGGAGGAATACTCGGAATAAGCCGCCGCCCAGTTCACCTCCGTTTTCAAGGGAAATTCTTCCTCGCTTGCTCCCTTGTTGGTGAAGTGATGCGACTTGTGATGCGAAATAGAGCCCAAGCGATGTGCTGCCAGATTTGAAGTTAATGTTATTAAGCACTTCATCAGGTTCTATCTCAAGGATGCTTTTGGGATAACCTTGCCCATCATCATTAATACTGATTTCTAAATATTCGTCAGCGTCGATCGTGATGGATTTCGCCGTAATTTTTATCTTTGCCTTTGTGTAGCGGCTGGCATTATTCAGAGCGTTGTTAATGATTCCACTAACGAGCTCTCTATCAAAAAACCAAGCCAAATGATTCGGGCATTCTATTTCTAAGCTAATACCCTTGTTGGCAAGAATTTCTTGATATTGCGCTCGTTGCTCTGAGCATATATCATCAAGATAAAATTCGTCTAAGTGTGCCGCGAGTTTCTTTTCTTTTATTCGATAGATACCTAGTAAGTGAATTAAGTCGTTATTGACTCTTTCTGCTTCATATCTGATCGTGCTAACCCCAAGGCCTTTCTGCTGGTCTTCAGGGAGTTGCTCGCAAAGTGTTTCTACGCTGTGAATTAACATGCCTAAAGAGTTTTTCATGTCGTGAACGGATGACGCTAAGATCAATGAAAAGTCAGCAGTTGCCTTTGGGTTTTTGCTCATATCTGGTTTTCTCTTAGGATGTTTTGAATATTTGTTTTTATATGTTGTAAACGACGAAATTGCTTGTGTTGTTTAGGAATGTGCTGAATTCGTTCTATACATTCCTGCGCTAAATTCAAAGTGTTTGGCGATGATTCATCTTTATATAACTTAAGTGCAACTTGTGCCAAGTTAAGATTAAGTGCGGCGTGCTTTGGAGTGAGAGCTAGGGCTGATGTAAACGACTCAACAGCAGACTGAAGTTGCCCACTTTCAAATAGCTGAATGCCGGTTTTATTGAGACTCTTGGCTTTTATTCTAAGTTCAAAAGGTTCGGGTTCATCTAGTAAGGCTTCTATCTTGCCTAGGGCTTGAGGGTCTGATTCGAATTTTTGAGATAGCTTTATTAGTAAGTTCTCGGCTTCGTCTTGCCGACCTGTGGTATGAAGGCTGCGGCTTAATTCCAAGCCTAGGTCAACGCTAAGATCTTCGACATCAATTAAAGATTGTACTTCATCTATTAGCATTTGCGCTTGCTCGTGCTTGTCTCGGCCAACTAGTACTCTAGCTTTTACTAAATTAGCGCAATGACACGCTTCCTCTTCATAAGAAAATTTGTCAAGAATAGTCTCAAGCTGAATGCTAGCCTCGTTCGCGAGAGTGTTGCCCTGATTAGTCGTATCTCCGATTGATAGGTCACTTAAACAACGCCCGAAATCTAAGTAGAGGGTAGGTGTTTCGTGAACGGTATTCTCTCCAAACGTGATCGCTTTTCTGAATGCTTCGCTTGCAGAACGCAGATCATTATTTTCAACGCATAAACTCGCCAATTTAGACTGCCTTTTGACCATCCTAGGAGAAATAGTAACGGCTTCTTGGAGAGCTTCTTGGGCTTCTTGTCTTTGTCCTAAGTGCAAGCACGCGTCACTAACTCCTTCGTAGGCTTCTACCATCATTGGTGATTTTTCAATGACTTGCGAGAATACTTGCTTGGCTTGATCGTATTGCGTGGTATCTAGAAGTGTATGGGCTAGACCTAGTTGAGCCCAGTCTATGTGGCGCTGGCTGAGAACCTCTTTATATATTCCTTGAGCGCTCGATGTGTCTCCTAGTTTTCTATAGAGGCTTGCCATAGTTTGTAGGCACCAAGAGCGGTATCGTGTGCCATTTTCGATTTCTTGCTTACAAAGACTAATCGCCTTGGCGTAATTGTCGATATCAATCTCTCGATTGATTGGTTTTAAAATGGCTTGCTGGGTCATCAGTTGCAATAGCCGCTCTTCAAGCATATTACGAGTGACAGGCTTTGCTATATAAGCATCTGGTTGGAACTCTCGTGTTCCAAGTACTGTCTCTTTTGATGTATCTGCGGTGACCATAACGAAAAGGCTCGTATGTTTTATCCGCTTCTTCATGCGAAGTTCTTCTAAGATTTGTTGTCCATTTTTGCCGGCCCCAAGGTTAAAGTCACACAAGATGACGTCATAGCTGTCATATTTAGCTTGGTTCAGGGCTTGCTCGGCGTTAGCAACAGTATCGACAAATGCTGCACCAAAGCTTGTCAGCATGAGGCGGAGAGAGGTACGGAAATTTTCGAAGTCATCTACAATCAAAAACTTGCTGTTTTGGCAAAGTTTTCTTAATTGGTGTTCATTCACGTGTTTCTTTACCTAGATCTATTGCTTTGTTCTAAAAGAACAATGATCTCGTCAATGAGTTCATTAACTTGATGGATTTGTTGCTGCGTTCCTTTGTAATTTTGATCAATTTTTTGAGTAGTCAGCCAAGCAAATGTAGATGCAAATAGCGCTAGGGCAAGAAAACCTATAAACAAAGGTTGTGGTAGCGCTATTTTGGATCGTTTGTTCGTTTCTTCTGCTTGTATTGAAGCCCAGCGCGATATTTCTGTCTTCATTTGACGATTTTCTTTGAGTAGCTCTTCGTAACTTGCTTCTAGCGTTGAGATTCTTGCGTAGAGTTTCGCGTTACTTGACTCGTTTTCAATAGTTTCGTTTACCTTACTATGCACTTCGTTAAATACGAGAGGGACGTCGTCATTCTTAGGAGTGCATATCCGATCAAGCATTAAATAGAGCTTATCTCTATCGATTTGTTTTGATATGACGCCCGCAGCTCCAAGCTTATGAGCCTCTTCGTAGTAATTGTGCGCATGCTGGGATGTATACATGATGACAGGGATATGCTTGGTTTTATCGTCATTTTTGATGCGCTCTAGTGTTTGAAAGCCATCAAGGCCTGGCATCATATGATCGAGAAAAATATAGTCTGGATGAAACCACGATAATTGGGATAGTGCATCTTCACCCGAGCAGGCTTGTTCGCAATGAACGCCTTTCTTTTTGAGTATTTTTGTGAGTAAGGTTCTTGAGGTTGACGAGTCGTCTACGACTAGTGCGCTTTGGCTTGTCACAATGGGTTCCAGATGTGATTTTTCTTTATAAATAATAAGTTTAGCAAGCTCTGGGCGTTTGGCTAAAAATAATACTTTTATTGGCTCGGTTAATTAATTGCCAAGCGGTCAGATTATCTGGATAATACGCGGCCTATTTTATGTGCGCACATATACAAAGAGGTGTGAAGCGTGAGCAACGAAAACATTCAAAACCATTTTAACGATTGGACTCAACGAGAAGCTGCTGCAGAAGCAATGATTCCTTTGATTGGCCGTCTATATCGTGAGAACAATGTAGTGACGTCGATTTATGGTCGCGCAATCATCAGTCAGTCTGTGATTGGATTGCTTAAGTCACATCGTTTTGTGCGTCAAATTGAGAATACAGAACTTTCTGCGCTAGATACGCTAGAAGTTCTAAAAGTGCTTGATGGTTTGAATCTTGGTCCAGCACGCGTTGATATCGGTAAATTAGCTGTTTCGTTCAAGGCGCAGAGCGATGCTTCTTTGGAAGAGTTTTTGAAAGCAGAGCTTGCAGACGTTATTGGTAAAGGCGGTGAGCAGGCGAATGCTGAGTCTAAAGACGTTGTTTTATACGGTTTTGGTCGAATTGGTCGTCTTCTAGCGCGTATTTTGATCGAGAAAGCGGGCGGCGGTAATAACTTGCGATTGCGTGCGATCGTTGTTCGTAAAGGTAAGGCTGATAATGACTTAGAAAAGCGTGCAAGTTTGTTGCGTCGTGATTCTGTTCATGGTCCATTCGAAGGTACGATTTCAGTGGATAATGAAAACAATCAAATCATTGCAAATGGTAACTGCATTCAAGTTATCTATTCAAATGGTCCTGATCAAGTTGATTACACTGAGTACGGCATTAACGATGCACTAGTGATTGATAATACTGGTATCTGGCGTGATGAAGCAGGTCTTGGCCTGCACTTGAAATCAAAAGGTGCAGCTAAGGTGTTATTGACTGCTCCTGGTAAGGGCGACATTAAGAACGTTGTTTACGGCATCAATAACGATGTGATCGAGTCGAGCGATACGATTCTTTCTGCTGCTTCATGTACAACAAATGCGATTACGCCTGTATTGAAAGTTATCAACGATGAGTATGGCGTGGTAAATGGTCACGTTGAAACTGTGCATGCGTTTACAAACGATCAGAATTTGATTGATAACTACCATAAAGGTAGCCGTCGTGGTCGCAGTGCTCCTCTGAATATGGTTATCACTGAAACGGGAGCAGCAAAGGCGGTTGCGAAGGCGCTTCCAGAAATGGCTGGTAAGTTGACTGGTAATGCTATCCGGGTTCCTACGCCTAATGTTTCTATGGCTATTCTTAGTTTGAATGTTTCGCGCGAAGTGACTATTGAAGAAGTAAATGACTTCTTGCGTCACACAAGCTTGCATTCAGAGTTTTCAAAGCAAATTGATTTCACGAACTCGAACGAAGCAGTTTCAAGTGACTTTGTTGGTAATCGTCGCGCGGGTATTGTTGATGCGCAAGCGACTATTGTCAGTGGTTCGCGCATTAATTTGTACGTTTGGTACGATAACGAGTTCGGTTACAGTGCTCAGGTGATTCGAATTGCGAATCAAATGTCTGGTGTGGAGTATCCTACATTCCCTATACATCCATAAATAGCCGCTCAAGATATAAAAAAACCGCTCAATGAGCGGTTTTTTTATGCCTAATTTAAAGGGGTTAACTGACAATTGGTGATTATAGTCAGGAACTTACGAACTATAGCTAAGCTTTATTTTACTTATGTGGTAGCAAAATAGTGGGCGCGTCTTTATAATTGGCGCGATTTTCTGGTTCATCTATGCGTAATTGTGCCTGGTCATTTGTGGTTAGGGATCTTATTTCGCTGTAAGTCTCTGTTATTCAAAGATTTAGATGGAAAATTCATTTTTTGTTTATGTTTAGGCGGGATTAATGGTCAAGATTAAAAAAGGCCTCGATCTTCCAATAACTGGCGCTCCAGAACAAAAGATAACTGACGCAAAATCGGTCAGTCGTGTAGCTCTTGTTGGGTTCGACTATGTCGGAATGAAACCAACAATGGCTGTGCAGGTTGGCGATGTCGTTAAGAAAGGTCAGTTACTTTTTGAGGATAAAAAGACCAGCGGTGTTCGTTACACTGCGCCAGCCAGCGGTAAGGTTGTAGAAATTAATCGCGGTGAACGACGAGTCTTTCAATCTATCGTTATTGAGGTAGAGGGAAATGATGCAGAGTCATTCGATAAGTATGATACTGCGGCGTTTGAGTCGTTGACGCGCGATCAGGTACGCGACAATTTAGTTGCTTCAGGTATGTGGACAGCTCTACGTACACGCCCTTTTAGTAAGGTGCCTGAGTTAGGTAGCGTTCCAAATTCGATTTTTGTAACTGCAATGGATACAAATCCTCTTGCAGCAGACCCTTCAGTTGTTATCTCCGAGAAAGCCGAAGCATTTTCAAGCGGTTTGACAGTCCTTTCTAAGTTAACTGATGGTCGTGTGTTTGTGTGTTGTGAGGCGGGCAAAGAGCCTAGCGTTCCTTCATCAAGCCAAATTGCTGTTGAGACGTTCTCGGGCGTTCACCCAGCAGGTAATGCTGGCACGCATATTCATTATCTTGACCCTGTTAGTGCTGAGAAGACTGTTTGGACTATCTCATATCAAGACGTGATTGCGATCTCTGAGTTGTTCGCAACGGGCGAGCTTTCAGTTGAAAGAGTTATTTCGCTAGCTGGCGAAGGTATTGCTCAGCCTCGTTTGGTTCGTACTCAACTAGGTGCTTGTGTAAGCGATTTGGTCAACGGCGAAGGTGACAATGTTACCTGTCGTGCGATCAGTGGTTCTGTGTTTGGCGGTCGTACAGCGCGCGATTCAGTTGACTTCTTGGGTCGATATGCACAACAGATTTCAGTCATTCCAGAGCCTCAAGAACGCGAGTTGTTCGGTTGGTTAAACCCGGGCATGAACAAGTTCTCTGTCATGAACATTTACTTATCAAAATTAATGGGAAGTAAACTGTTTAGCTTTAGCACCACTACAAATGGTAGTGAACGCGCGATGGTTCCTGTTGGTGCTTATGAACGTGTAATGCCATTAGACGTCCTTCCTACTCAGCTTCTTCGCGCATTGATTGTTGAAGACACTGAACAAGCTCAGCAATTAGGTTGCCTGGAGTTAGACGAGGAAGATTTGGCATTATGCACATTTGTATGCCCTGGTAAGTATGAGTATGGTCCGATCCTTCGGTCCAACCTAACGCGCATCGAGAAGGAGGGCTAATATGGGCTTACGTAGTTTTTTAGATGATCTTGAGCCGCACTTTCATAAGGGTGGCAAATATGAAAAGTTCTACGCACTTTATGAAGCCGTAGATACGATTTTTTACTCACCTTCAAGCACAACTGCTGCGACATCTCATGTTCGCGATGGCGTAGATTTGAAGCGTATTATGATCACAGTTTGGATGTGTACATTCCCAGCTATGTTTTTTGGTATGTGGAATATCGGTTTCCAAGCAAACGATGCAATTGCAGCAGGTCTAGCGACTGCTCCAACGGACTGGCATAGCTTGTTCTTTATTGGTCATGACCCAAGTAATATTTGGCATAATATGGCTTATGGTGCAGCTTACTTCCTGCCTATTTACGCGGTTACCTTCGTAGTTGGTGGTTTTTGGGAAGTGTTGTTCGCAGCTGTTCGTGGTCACGAAGTTAACGAAGGTTTCTTCGTAACATCGATTCTATTTGCTTTGATCTGCCCACCTGATTTACCACTATGGCAAGTTGCTTTAGGTATTTCATTTGGTGTTGTGATTGGTAAAGAAATCTTTGGTGGTACCGGTAAGAACTTCTTAAACCCTGCTTTGACTGGTCGTGCATTCTTGTACTTCGCATACCCAGCTGAAATTTCAGGTGACGTCGTGTGGACTGCAGTTGATGGCTTCTCTGGTGCTACTTCACTTAGCCTCGCGGCAAGTGGTGGTGTCGAAGCGATCATGGCGAACAACATAACTTGGTTGGATGCATTCTTCGGTACCGTTCAAGGGTCGATGGGTGAAACATCAACGCTAGCGATTTTGATCGGCGGTGCGGTTCTGCTCGCAACGCGCATTGCCTCACTTCGTATTGTGATGGGTGTGTTCTTTGGTATGACTGCGATGTCTACCTTGCTGAATCTAATTGGTTCGGACTCTAACCCAATGTTTGATCTGCCATTCTACTGGCACTTCGTTATTGGTGGTTTTGCTTTCGGTATGATCTTTATGGCAACAGACCCTGTGTCTGCTTCTATGACCAATACCGGTAAGTGGTTCTACGGTGCTTTAATTGGCGTAATGACGGTTCTTATTCGCGTTGTAAACCCAGCTTTCCCAGAAGGCATTATGTTGGCGATTCTGTTCGCGAACTTGTTTTCACCGTTGATCGACCATTACGTTGTTCAAGCGAATATTACGAGGAGGTTGGCTCGTGTCTAGTAAAGAAACCATGGGTAAAACCTTTACTGTTGCAGTTTTGTTGTGCCTTGTATGTTCAATCATTGTTGCGGGTTCAGTTGTTATCCTGAAGCCAACTCAGCAGGAGAACAAAGCGCTCAACTTGCAAGCAAACATCTTAGCGGCTGCGGGTTTGCTTCCAGCAGGTGCCGATAAAACTGCAATCCAAGAAGCGTTTAAGAAAATCGATGCGCGCATCGTTGATTTGGATACTGGCGAATATGCAGAGCCAGATCGAGTTAATAAAGAAAATGCACTTGATTACGACCAGCGTAAAGCTCAAAAAGACCCTAAGTTATCTAAGGCGATTGCGGGTAGTGAAGATATCGCAAGTATCAAGCGTCGCGTTGACTACGCAAAAGTATACCTTGTGCGTGAAGGCGACGAGATCAAAACAATCATTCTTCCTGTTAGTGGTTACGGCCTTTGGTCAACACTTCACGGCTTCCTAGCGCTAGAAGCAGATGCTAACACTGTTGTTGGTTTTGGCTTCTATGAGCATGCGGAAACTCCAGGACTTGGTGGTGAAGTTGATAATCCAAACTGGAAAGCTCAATGGCCTGGTAAAAAGGTTTACGATCTTGACGCTTCTGAAGCGCCAAAAATTGCGTTGTTAAAAGGTGCAGTTGATCGTTCAAACCCAGAAGCAGAGTATCAAATTGATGGTCTTTCGGGCGCGACTCTTACAAGTCGTGGCGTGACAAATCTCGTTCAATACTGGACAGGCGAGCACGGTTTCCAAAAGTACTTGCAGAAATTGCGTCAGGGGGTATGAGGTGAGCACAGCATCCGCTAAACAGGTTTTATTCGAACCTATTTTTAGTAATAACCCAATTGCCCTCCAAATCCTTGGTATTTGTTCGGCACTTGCGGTTACCACTAGCATGCAGCTTTCAGTTGTTATGGGCTTGGCAGTATGTACTGTTACAGGCCTTGCCAACTTGGCTGTATCTCTTATTCGAAGCCAGATTCCTTCGAATATTCGTATTATTGTTCAGATGACAATTATCGCGACCTTGGTAATTGTTGTAGACCAAGTACTTCGTGCTTACGCATACGAGCTTTCGAAGCAGCTTTCTGTATTCGTTGGTCTGATCATCACTAACTGTATTGTTATGGGGCGTGCAGAAGCGTTCGCGATGCAGAATGGCCCAGCAATGAGTTTTGTTGATGGTGTTGGTAACGGTCTTGGTTATGCAGTTATCCTGCTGTTCGTAGCATTCTTCCGTGAATTGCTTGGCTCAGGTAAGTTGTTCGGTATTGAGATTCTACCGCTTGTGAATGATGGTGGCTGGTATGTGCCAAATGGTATGTTGCTACTTCCGCCAAGTGCATTCTTCTTAATTGGTATCTTTATCTGGATTGTTCGTACTTGGGATAAAGGCCAAGTTGAAGCGCCGGATTACAAGATGTCAGCGCACCGTGTTAAGGAGGCATTCTAATGATTGAGCATTATTTAAGTCTCTTTATTAAGGCGGTTTTCGTCGAGAACATGGCTTTGGCCTTCTTCTTGGGTATGTGTACCTTCTTGGCGATCTCTAAGAAGATTCAAGCAGCGGTTGGTCTAGGTATCGCAGTTATCGTTGTATTGGCCGTAACCGTGCCAGTGAACAACTTGATCTATACCTACGTACTAAAAGAAGGTGCGTTGGCATGGGCGGGTTACCCTGAAGTTGATTTGAGCTTTTTGGGTCTGCTTACCTATATTGGTGTAATCGCCGCACTTGTACAGATTCTTGAGATGGTCCTAGATAAGTACTTCCCAGATCTTTACAACGCGCTAGGTGTTTTTCTTCCGTTGATTACGGTGAACTGTGCAATTATGGGTGCGTCTCTATTCATGGTAGAGCGTGACTATAACCTCGGTGAATCAGTGGTTTATGGTGTGGGTGCAGGTGTTGGTTGGGCTCTAGCAATTGCAGCTCTGGCTGGCATCCGTGAAAAGTTGAAATACAGCGACGTACCAGAAGGCCTTCGTGGTCTTGGCATAACCTTCATTACTGTTGGTTTGATGTCACTTGGTTTTATGTCGTTCAGCGGTATTTCACTGTAGCTGTTAGACGAAGAGGTTTAAAAGGGTAATCCTATATGAATGCAGAACTCGTTCTAGGCGTTGTCATGTTTACCGTCATCGTTCTAACGTTGGTTGCGGTAATTTTGGCAGCGCGAGCTAAGCTAGTTAGCTCGGGTAATGTTGCGATCACTGTAAATGATGATCCCAACTCAAAAATTGAAACGCCTGCTGGTGGTAAGTTACTTCAAACGCTTGCGTCTGAAGGCTTATTCCTTTCATCAGCTTGTGGCGGAGGTGGTACCTGTGCGCAGTGTACTTGTAAAGTGCTCGAAGGTGGTGGCTCCATGCTTCCTACTGAGCGTACTCACTTTACTCGTCGTGAAGAAGCAGAAGGTTGGCGTTTAGCGTGTCAGGTTCCTGTTAAGCAGGACATGAAAATTGAAGTTGACGAAGAAGTCTTTGGTGTTAAGAAGTGGGAATGTACGGTTGAATCTAACCCGAACGTTGCTACTTTCATCAAGGAACTGACGCTTCGTCTTCCTGAAGGTGAAAATGTCGATTTCCGTGCAGGTGGTTATGTTCAGCTTGAATGTCCTCCACACGAAGTTGACTACAAAAACTTTGATATTGAAGAAGAATATCGCGGTGATTGGGATAAATTTGACGTTTGGCAATATAAGTCAAAAGTTGATGAAACCGTTATCCGTGCTTATTCGATGGCGAACTATCCGGAAGAGAAGGGTGTTGTTAAATTCAACATTCGTATCGCTTCTCCACCTCCGGGAACTGATCATCCACCAGGACAAATGTCTTCTTGGGTCTTCGACTTGAAGCCGGGAGATAAAGTAACTGTATACGGTCCATTTGGTGAGTTCTTTGCGAAAGAAACCGAAGCTGAAATGGTATTCGTTGGTGGTGGTGCTGGTATGGCGCCAATGCGTTCGCATATTTTTGATCAGCTCAAACGTATCGGCTCTAAACGTAAGATGTCGTTCTGGTATGGTGCTCGTTCATTGCGCGAGATGTTCTATCAAGATGAATATGATGCGCTTGCTGCAGAGAATGACAACTTTGAATGGCATGTGGCACTTTCTGATCCTCAGCCAGAGGACAATTGGGAAGGCTACACAGGCTTTATTCATAATGTTCTTCTTGAGAACTACTTGAAAGACCACCCAGCGCCCGAAGATTGCGAGTTCTACATGTGTGGGCCTCCAATGATGAACGCTGCGGTTATCGAGATGTTGAAAAATCTCGGGGTCGAAGATGAAAATATCATGTTAGACGATTTCGGTGGCTAACTGACCTCATAATAAAAAATGCCAGACTTTGTTCTGGCATTTTTGTTTTATGGTTATGGAAATCGAGAGAATGAGGATGTTTTGTTGATACTTCGTTTTAGTGCTTTGCTTAGCTTTTTGTTTATCGTTGGTTGTTCTGAATCTCCTGAAACATTTAAGTTTAGCGGCCATGTGATGGGTACAACTTATTCAGTCGTTCTTGTTGAAACGGATTTGGCTGATTCATTATTTGAAGAAACTAAAGTTGGCGTTGATGAAGTTTTGTCTCGTGTAGATAGGGATTTATCCACGTATAAGCCTGACTCTGAGATTATGCGCTTTAATAACGCGGATGTCGGTCAAACCTTTATGTTTGGCCCGCATATGCAGCATGTTACTGACATTTCAATTGATGTGTTGGAAAAGTCGAAAGGGTATTTCGACCCAAGCATAGGGCCTTTGGTTTCTGCATGGGGCTTTGGTGTAAACAGTCAGACTTCAAAGCCAAGCAAAGAAATTATCGAGCAATTAAAGTCGCAAGCGAATATGAGTCCCGTTTCTTGGGACGGAGGGCGTTCCTTTAAGAAAGTTGGAGTTGGGTTTATAGATTATTCGGCTGTCGCAAAAGGTTATGGAGTAGATCTTGTTGCTGATTATCTTCGCGAGCAGGGGTTTAAAGATTTTATGGTAGAAGTCGGAGGAGAAATCAAAGTTGCTGGTAAGAACGTTGAGCGTATTAATTGGCGTATGGGTATAGAGCAGCCTGATTTAATGATGCGAAAGGCGTATAATATTGCATATATTACAAATGTCTCAATGGCGACGTCTGGTGATTACCGCAATTACATAGACGATGAAGATGGCAGATATTCGCACACGATTAATCCGATATCTGGTTATCCCGTCAAAAATGATATTGCTTCGGTTAGCGTGATATTGGAAAGCTGCGCGTACGCAGACGCTTGGGCAACAGCTTTAATGGCAATGGGCAGTGAGAAAGGCGTGACTTTCGCGTCTGAACACAATATTCCCGCGTATTTTATTTTGAGAGAGAGTAAGGGCTTCTCGGCGATTGCTACTGAGCAAATGAAGTCTTATATGAACTAGACGTAACTTATTTTAGGAGTGTCATGATGGAAATTTTTCTTGTCGTTTTCATTTTTATGGGTGTGTTAGTCGCTCTAATGGCAGTTGGTGTGATCTTTAGTAATAAGCCGATTAGCGGTTCATGCGGTGGTATGAGTGCACTAGGAATGGACGTTGCCTGCGATATTTGTAAGGGCGATCCTGCTAAGTGTGATAAAGAAAGTGAAGACGCTGCGAAAGGCAATACTGATTTAGCTTATGAAGCCAAGACTAAGTGAAAAACATAGTCTACTCTGAATGTAAGTGTATGAAATTTATAATGATGTAATGGAAGAGGGACGAAGGAAGTATGGCTGAGTATCGCTATGATGTAGTTGTTATTGGTTCGGGGCCTGCAGGAGAAGGGGCTGCAATGAATGCCGCAAAACACGGAAAACGTGTTGCGGTGATCGAAGAGAAACAAGTCGTTGGCGGTAACTGTACCCACTTAGGGACAATTCCTTCAAAAGCATTGCGTCATGCTGTTAAACAGATCATTAGTTTCAACACCAATAGTATGTTTCGTGATATTGGTGAGCCTCGTTGGTTTTCGTTTCCTCGTGTTTTGAAAAGCGCTGAAAAAGTTATTCATAAGCAAGTGAAACTCCGTACTCAGTTCTACGCGAGAAATCGGGTTGATCTGTACAATGGCCGTGCGTTCTTTCTAGATAAAAATCGAATTGAGGTAAGAGATAATCAAAGCACGGATGTATTGATTGCGGAAATGGTCATCATAGCAAGTGGAAGTCGGCCTTATAAACCTGCCAATGTCGACTTTAGTCATGAGCGTATATATTGCAGTGACTCGATTCTTACCTTAAGTCATACGCCTAGAACCATTGTGATTTATGGGGCTGGAGTAATCGGTAGCGAATACGCATCTATCTTTGCAGGCCTAGGTGTGAAAGTCGATCTAGTTAATCCTGGTGAAAAGTTACTGTCATTTTTAGATGACGAGATCTCTGATGCTTTGAGCTACCACCTCCGCAATAACGGCGTGTTAGTTCGTCATAACGAGACATATGAGTCTGTGGTCGGTACTGATAATGCGGTTGAGGTGACGTTTGCATCGGGTAAAAAAATTCGAGCGGATGCTTTTCTTTGGTGTAATGGGCGTAGTGGTAATACCGATAATATGGGGCTCGAAAACACTGGTTTGAAGCCTAACTCACGTGGACAGCTTACGATCGATGATCACTATCGAACTGAAGTAGAGGGTATCTATGCCGTTGGAGATGTTATAGGTTGGCCTGCTTTGGCGAGTGCTGCTTACGATCAAGGTCGTGCTTCGGCGGCGGCAATGTCAGAGGATCAGTACTTTAGGTTCGTCGATGATGTGCCTACTGGCATTTACACCATTCCTGAGATTAGTTCAGTAGGTCGAACTGAGCGTGAATTGACTGAAGATAAGGTTCCTTACGAAGTCGGGCAGGCATTTTTTAAAGATTTAGCCCGTGCGCAAATTACAGGTGAGGCGGTTGGGATGTTGAAGATCTTGTTTCACCGAGATACCAAAGAAATATTGGGAATTCATTGCTTTGGTGACCAAGCGGCAGAGATCGTGCACATTGGGCAGGCTGTGATGAACCAAAAAGGAGAGGCGAATAGCCTCGATTACTTCATTAATACGACCTTTAATTATCCGACAATGGCGGAAGCTTATCGAGTGGCTGCATTGAACGGCTTAAATCGTATTTTTTAACATTGTTTTTCATGCTTGAGACCTAGTAATGATCTAGGTCTCGTTTCCTCATTTAAACGCGTCTAATAGTTCACGCTTCTATCCCTCGTTCATTGTTCTTACTTGGTGCATTTTGTACCATGCCAAAAGCCTATTTCTCCATTATTGGAGAAGTTTTTTCTGTAAGTGAATGGACCATACTTTCCTCATGCTTCTAAGCTTTACCAGCGTTAAAAAAATTAGTCTTATCTCATGTTTATCTTTTGTGCTTGCTGCATGTGGTAGTGGAAGTTCTGACGTTGTTCCACTAAGTGATGAGGTTGAAGCGCCGGCACGTCAAGCAGATCTTAGCCTTAACGTGAATGTTGTAAAAGGTCCTATGGCCGGGGCAAGAGTAAACTTCTACAAGGTTGATTTAGAAGAGGGGGCTTTTGGCGAACTAACAAATGCTTTCGAGTATTTTATTGATCAGTTATACGATTGGGGTGTTCGTTATAACGATGGAAATATTGAGTTTACGACGCTATCTGACGGAGAGGTATATAGTTTACTGCAGCAGCTAGCGGCTCGTGATGCTTTAGTTGGTGAGATACCTCAGTTGGTTTCTAATGTTAATGCGACTAATTCTGTCGTGGATGCAGAAACGATCCTTAATGATTTCATTAGTAACGAGACTAATGCGTATCACAGACAGTACGTTGAAAATATCTTATCGGAATATGCAACTCTGTCAGAGCTTAAAAACCTTGTTGCTGCTGTTCCTACAGTAAATTCTCGCTTACATGACGAATTAGACGAAGATGATGGGGAAATTAGTTTCTCGGAAGTAAAAAGTATCGTCAATGTTTTTGCACCGCGCGAAGAAAATCCCATCAAATCACAAGGTTGGCAGCTTCTTTTAGAAGACATTAATGCGATTGAATTGTCAGTGCTTTCTAAGACTGATGTCGCTAAGCGGATTGATGACCTGCTTGATGAGGCGGAAGAAAATAACTGGTTTCGTACAGATCTCGTAGCGCAGCGTAATTTGGTTCAACTAGAGCTTAAGGTCGATGACTCTGATGATGTTTTTGAGTTAGATCGTATCGTTTTTCAAGCGTATCAAAATGAAGGTAATGAAGATCTTAAAGCAGCATTGCTAACTTTGAGCAATGATGTTGTTACGCCACTTGATGCAGTGGACTTAATTAAGCAAAAAGATGCTTTGTATAATTGGCGCCTTAACGATCTGTTAACGACTCATGCAACTTCAAATGCTGTCGTAATACAATTTATATCAGATTATCAGTCTCGATACCCTTCAGCCATTCAGGAAGCATTTGTTAGTCCTGAGCTAAATCCAGGTAACGGTCGCCCTGTCAACTGGGTTGCAGAGCAGGTTTCTAATTCCCAAGCCCAAGTTCCCGCCGTTGCATTCGAGGATTTTGATGGCTTGATCTATCTTGAAGCAGACTTGTCTGATGCGATTGATCTCACTTCTGGTCAACGATCGATTATACCAACGCTTTCGACAGTTGTTAGTACGGCTGAGATTCGTGGTGCCGGAGATAATTCAAAAGAAGATGTTGCCGCTAAGTATTATTTTGAAGGTGAGTTGTTACGGTTTGACGACGGTACGCTGGTCCCAAGTCTTACGGATGAAAGACTTTCTATAGCTCAACGAGTGCGATTTACTAATGCCGAACTAATCTCCCCAACGAGATCTGTAAGTTTGATTTCTCATATTTCGATCATCTCTTCTTTAACGTCAGTAGAATCTTCATTGTCTTGGTTGAACGATTTAAATTTTGCTGGTGGTTTAAAACCTACAGAGGTTATTTCACAACCTTACAGTATTTATGGAAACATATCTGAAATCTCTGATGTTATTTCAACGAGTTTCGATGGATTCTCGCCGGTAATTGGACAAGGAGTATTATCTAGACCATTAATCTTTACCAGAGAATCATTGCTCGAGCCTATTCTACAAAGTCCGATTGTTACAGCTCGTTATTTAAATGAGTATACAGGGGCATACGCATTTCGCTTATCAAATGACAATTCAATAACTCTTGAAGAGTCTATTAACGGTATAGCTAGTGATATTATTGACAATGAAATTGATGGTTATGCGTATGATAGAGAGTTGTTTAATAAATCTGACTTATCTAAAGCAATTCTCCAAACTGGACCTTCGAACTTTAACATCATACGGTCTGGGGCTCTGGTTTCAGATACTCCTTCGGTAATGCGAAGTGAATTTTCAGATCTGCTTCCTGAAGAGATTATTGACGACTTAGTCGTATCATCATCGCAATTTAACTTTTCAATTCCTGTTTCCGGAATAGATACTGATGGAGACGGAGTTTTAGATAATCAAGATGCTTTTCCATTTGATCCGAACAAATCGGAAATGGATATTCCGGTTGGCTACAAAGGGTTAACTTCTTCTAACTTTGACGAGCTTGTTAGTTTAACGGCACGTTTTTCTGGAGAGGTAGATTTCTCTGTAATTATTGAGGAAACCAATGGTCAATGTACTTCAGATAATTGCCTTGGGATAGGTGACCAGATAACTCCAATTATTGATAACTGGGTTATCTCTGACAAACCCCTTGGTTCAAATGTGACACTCACTGAGCCAAACGATCTGACGCAAGTAGGGCTCAACTTCGTAGCCGACACTCCTGGAAGCTATAGAGTGCTTGGGAGTTTTTCTACTACCGAGTCGCCTGTTCGTAGTTATTCTGTAGAGTTAGCTATTACTGTGCCAGACTTTGAAGAATATGAGTTTTCAGTTAGTCCTATGCCTAGTAGTCTCGGTGAACTACCCGATGTCGCTATCAGGGCAACGGCAGAGTTATGTGCAGCCTACAGTGTTTGCGTTAATCCGAACGGTGGAGAAGATCTTGATATTTCTCTTTTATTGGGTGACTTATATAGTTCTTGGATTGATAGCAGTGGCCAAAGTCTTGAAGAACTTGATATTAGTGCCGTAGAGAGCGCTTCCGCAGACTACGGTTCGACTTATACTCTATCGGTACATTTAATCGATACGGCACGCAAGGTGGATGTTTTTAACTATGATTTCGGTCTTGACTTAGATGACGATGGTGATGGAGTCAGTAATAGATTCGACGCTGTACCAGGAGATGATGCGTGTAGTACTGTAGAAGAAAGCTTCAATCTTACCACTTTGGTTTCATCAAACGTATCGGAGTTTCAAGCCTCTAATGCCCTTCCTATGGGAGAGCTTCGGTATTGTCGATCTTCTTATCTATCCGCTAAAGGAATTACCTCACCTAGTTTTACCTTAGCTGATTCGAGTTCCGAGCTATTCTATGATGGCTCTTTAGGTCTTCTTTTTATCCAAGGTCCAGAGGTTACCAACAGTGTTTTGCAACTGCCTGCGTCTAGAGATAGCAATAACCCATTTGATGACTTTACGCCGGTTAAATTTGTTGAAGATTCGCTAAATCAATTCTTATATGTTGCATATTCTAATGGTCAAGTTGATCGTTATAGTTTTACTGATGGATTGTTTACCCGCTTTGTTGATCCTAAACTGGGATATGAGCTTTCTAGTACATCTATTCCGATAAACGCAGTCGCGGGTTTTTTGTTCTTAGCTCTGGATGCTACCGATCCAAATTATGAAGATGTCGTTCTAGTCTTTGATTCACAAGCTGTGGAAGTCCCATTAAATTTTGGGACTAGTTATTTGAGCTCCGGACAACGCGTCGATCTTTTTCTTGGGGGTAATACTCTCAGATCCGTTTCCGAGTTCAGTGCAGTTTGGAGTGTCTCTCGTCTTGTTGAACAGGGAGCACAAACGCTTGTTAATGAAATCGCTTCTCTCCAGACGACTAGTTTTGAGAGATCACTTCTTAGTGGGCAAATTATTCTAAAGGACTTTGTAGAGGCGGAATTAAAGGGTTTTGATAATTCGAATATTCTCTCAGTTCCAATATCAGTTGAAGCTCCTGTACTTAATATACCTTCTTTGACTCTCAACTCGCCATTCTCTCCGCCAGGCGATTTTATCGGATTCCAGTTCAGTGAATCTTTGAGTGATCTCGATGGTGTGATAGAGATGCAATGGTCTATAAATAACGCCTCTTCGGAATATTTTAGGCCATTTAGTACATCTGCTGCTTCGCCGTATATTTTGGATGCTGGCATAACTGCACTCGGAGATATTGTTAAGGTCGACATCGCGTTTCGTCTAGACGATAGTACCGATGTTACTAAAAGCATAAAATTAGACTTAAAGTCGATTTTGACCTTGGTAGTTAGTGATCCTTCCGTTATACCGATTGCTGTGCAGAATGTATCAGTAATTGGAAGAAGTATATCTGCTGAGCTTGATAAGTCTTTCGTTCCTAATAATCAATTTATAGATTTATTCTTCGAACCTCGATGGTATGCAGGTGGAACTGTTTTACTTAATGAAAATCTAGATCCCGTTAATGGCTACGATATCCAAACAGAGCTCTTATATAATGAGGAGTTAACAGTTGGATATTCTTATCGTATTGGTGAAATAGAAGGTTTAACACCTGCTGTATCTGTAGCTACAGTTCCTTTAAACGCAGCCTCTATTCTTGAGTTTGACAATAGTTTTTATGGGCAGGGCGATATAATTTCGGTTGCTGAAACTGTTGCATCAAGTATTTTTGAAGTTTTGATACCTTTATGGTCTGTCGACGGTCAATTTGTTGCGGATGATGAAAATTTCCAGCCGCAATTAAGTATAGAGTCTTTACCTGTAGGTAGTTCGATCCAGTTTTCTATCCATCAAACAGACCCATCTAAGCCTAATAATGTGGGTGACAAGTTCGTCGATGATTTTGCTTCAGCCGTAATTGGCTACGGTTTTGTACCATCAACTGATCAAGATTTTGACGGGGATGGAGTTAAAAACTCGCAAGACTATTTTATTTATGATCCGGCGTGTAGTGCGAGAGACCAAGGGAATCCCGATGATTTTGATATGGATGGCATTCCTAATCTCGATGAGTTAAGTATTGATCTCGCAAACCCTTCAAATAGCCGAGTTGTCTCTTATATGCGTTCAGCGGACAGTGATGGTGACGGTTTATCAGATTCAGATGAATTGCTTGCCGGCACTGATCCTTTAAACCCCGATACCGATAACGATGGTAATTCTGATTACTATGAGGTGAAACTGCGTGGTTCAGATCCGTTAGATGACTTAGATTTTGTCGATTTAAACCTAGATCTTGATCAAGACGGGTTGTTAGATACTGATGAGTACGATGATGGAACGAACCTTAGACGTGCCGATAGTGATGCAGATGGTTTACCCGATGGGTATGAAGTTAACATTAGTATGACCAATCCGAGAAAAGACGATACTGATGAAGATGGATTGTCTGATGGTGCTGAAGTTCTCGTTACTAATACCGATCCTACGCAGACTGATAGTGACAGTGATGGTTTGGGAGATGGCTTTGAAGTGGCTAATGATTACAATCCTAACGACAGTGATACTTTAAATAATGGTGTTCAAGATGGTATGGAGCTGACCAATGCTCCCATGACTGGCACTGTTATCAAGGTTGGTGGTCTAGCTAATTATCGTTATGCCGAAGAATATAACCCTGTCCCAGCTGGGACTTGCTATGCAAGTTGGCTTTATCAAAAACGGCCGACTGTGAGAGCGGCTTCTACGAACGATCAAGACATAGGTTCCCCGATAAAAGTTGCTTTGGCCGGAGGAGATCTTGAACAGTTATATCTCATGGATGGCACGACTGGTCGTTATCTTACACCGATTACCGCTAATCAATTAGTTGACTCAGTTAGTGCGTTGACGTTTGCCTCAGATGCTTCATCTAGCGATACCTTATTTGTAGGTTATTCAAATGGGGTCGTTCGTCAATTTGATACAAGTGCTGATCCTGCGGTATTCGCGCAATTCTTTGACACTACAACCTCAGATCCAGTTGGTGCGATTTGGGATCAAGGTACTTATTTGATCGTCGAAACGACGAACTCAATGGGTATCTTGTCTCAAACGATTTTTAACAAAGGGTCTCGTGCTATTGAATCGTTTGAGGCTACTCAAGTAAGTGTCAAACATGCTGTGTGGGACGATAAAAATACGCGTCAAGCTTTGTGGGCACTAGATGACATAAACGATACTTTCGTGCGCTTTGACTATAGCGGGCTGCCAACAGTAATTGAGTCGCCTAATTTGAATAGTTCAGACTTGGTATTGAATGGTTCGTTGTACATAGATAATGCCTTATCGACCAGACGTTTGCGTTTTGCATCTGGTCATAGTTATTTGCCTGACGCAATAACCCCTGATTTCGAATCAGCGAATGCTGATTTAGATAGAGCGTTCGTGTTAGCAGTTCAAAGAGATACTTCAGATAGACACACTACAACACTCGGGATTGATGGAAAATTAACGATTCAGTTATATCCGAATGCAGCAAATGATAGCGAGTATTGGAGATATGCAAGATCTGGTTATGGTACTCAGGCTTTGGCATTGTTTAATGCTCAGGAAGATATTGTGTTGCTTCGTCAGGTTGAAAATAGCGCATCCCCTTCTTTAGGTTATTTGCAGTACCTGCGTGAAGAAGTTGGTGATTCTGATAGTGATGGCTTGCCAGGTTGGTACGAACATTACTCAAATTCTGACGACAATCTAAGTTCTGATAAAGATCAGTTATTAGGTGGAGTATCGCGACTAGATCGTTTTAATAATTTTGATGATATTTCTGATTTCCTCGTAGATTCCGACGGTGATGGCTTGAGCAATGGTGAAGAGTCGGGCGGTGATGAGTATAAGAACGACAGTGATAATGACGGACTGAATGACAGTGTCGGCGCTGGAATTATTGGCTCTAATGATGATGACAATGATGGCTTAACGAATTTCGAAGAAATTAATATATATGGCACGGACCATAACTTAGCTGATACAGATAGCGATGGCGTCAGTGATTATTTTGAAATTTTTGTGTTATTCACTGATCCCACAAACCCTACGTCTCAAGACTTCGATTTGGATGGAGTGTTAGATAACGATGGTGCGAGTGATTATGATCGAGATGGTCGCACTAACGCTGAAGAAGAAACTGACAAAACTGATCCATATAACCCAGATACCGATAGCGATGGTTTGGCTGATGGAGAGGAGTTTGCATTAGGCACTAATCCTTTATCAGCAGACTCGGATGGTGATGGTCTGCGTGACTTCGTCGAATCTAAGGTGGCGGGCCTTAATCCTAATGATGGTAGCGATGTAAACAATACAGATACTGATTCTGACGGTTTGAAAGATTGGGAGGAAGCAATATATGGCACAGATCCTAGCGATCCCGATAGCGATAATGATGGGATTAACGATGGAGACGAGGTACGTCCAGCTAGAGTCGTTGGACAAACATACTACACCACAGACCCTCTATTGGATGACACAGATGGTGACGGACTAACTGACAAAGAAGAGCGAGACGGAATTACGCATACCCCACAACAGCAAGTTGAATGTAATGGCAATACCACTCATCTAACCTCAATTAAAACGCGTGGCGATTTGGCTGATACCGATGGCGATGGCCTGAGCGATTATTTTGAGTTTGGTCTCGACGCGCAAGCGGTTGCACGCGGTTTCTTTTCCGATCCGACTAAAGCTGACTCCGATGGTGATGGATTAATAGATCTTGAGGAATGGGAATTTGAGTTTACATACTCTAATGATGATTTGTTGGAATTAGGTTTTGACGTTACTAATCCTCCAAATGGCTACGTAAGCGCTCTCAAGTGCGACTCAGATAATGATGGCTTGTCAGATTTTGATGAAGATGCGTTAAATATTAATCCTGGCTTTGCTGATACAGATAATGATCTTTTACTTGACGGAGACGAAGTACGGCTGAACCTAAATCCAAACAATATAGATAGTGACTTAGATGGTCTCAGAGACGGATATGAAGTCTATTTGACATTAACAGATCCTAATTCGAAAGATACGAATTTAGACAACACCGCCGATGGTGAAGAAGATATAGACCTGGATGGTATCGCTAATGTTGATGAATTAGAGCTCGTATTTACCTTGCCGAGAGATGCAGACACTGGGTCCTTAATAAATGACAAAGGCAAGCTAACTAGTACCTTTTTAACTTCTGATGGCCCAATAACTAGAGTTTGGATACAGGATTTGTCTACCATTGTTCCTAACGGCAGTGTCGATGGGTCAGGAAATATATTGAACGAAGATAGTTCGATCGCCTTCCCTGATCAATATGAGTTCTTAACAACCTTAAATGGTTTGAGTGACGCCAACGAGGATGCTGATCTTGATGGTTTAACCAATATTGAAGAATTAGTGTTGGGTACAAATCCTTGGATGCAAGACACTGATAATGACGGCTTGACTGATTTTGAAGAGGTAAGAGGCGATCCTAATAATGTCTCTTGCTTTCAAGATGGTGGAGCTAGTTTAGTGCCTTGTACCAGTGATCCCTTGGAAGAAGATACTGATGGTGACGGATTAAAGGATGGGGAGGAAAGTGATGGCGATGCAAATGGAAACAAAACTAACCCTAACATTAGAGATACTGACGGTGATGGCTTAGATGATGGTCTAGAGGTCTCTGCGGGCACTAATCCAACGGTCATGGATACAGATGGAGATTTTCTGATCGACGGTGTTGATGATAATCCTCTGAGTGTCGACGGAGATAACGATGGGATACCAGATTTTGTTGAACTTATAACAGGCATTGATCCAATAAGTATAGATTCTGATGGGGATACTATAAATGATGGCCAAGAAGTTTGGGTTTTTGGTTATAAATCAGATGATTCATTATTTTATTTCGGTGAAGATTTGAATAATGACAACATTCCAGACGAGGTATTAAACAGTAAGGCCTTGTCTCCTGGTTGGGTTCCGTCACCACGAGTTGACTTTCATAATCCGCCATTTAGAGAGGTAGTCACGGATTTCGGTGGTTTATCAGTTCCGGGCCTAGATAGACTATACGTTTGGTACATATCAGACCCGCGGTCAGAGGATGGTGATGGTGATGGTATTTTCGATCTTGAAGAGCTGCTGACCATCGAAAATAAGGTTTCACCTATTGACTTTGAAGCTCCTGTTGATTTGTCAGAGACAGATATGTCGCTTCCTCAATCGTTTGAAAAAATGAGAACGGAAAGTCGTTTTATACATAGCAATCCATTAAGTATGGATTCAGATAATGATGGAATTCCCGATGCGAATGAAGATTACGACAATGATTATGCAAGCAATTTGTTAGAGGCTGAACTTTCTGACTCTAATTCAATTAAATCTGATTCGGATGGAGATGGTCTGGAAGACGGTATAGAACTAAATATACTTTCAACGCTGGTTCAAGAAAAAGATACTGATAGTGACGGCGTAACAGATGATGCGGAGCTTGCAGTATCTTTTGTCACGCCAGATGCGGCGACAGAATTTACGAATCCGCGATTAGAAACTGGGCCAGGAAAGTGTTCTTCGACTGAAATAGAGCACAGTGTAAATGGCGCAACCTATTGTTTTACTGTGAGCTATATATCGTTGCCGACTATCGCTGATAGCGATAACGATGGTGTTAATGATGATATTGATTCATATCCATTAGATAGTGCATGTTCGAGCTTGACGAATGGTTTTCAAAGAGCGGATCGTATGCGCTGCTACGCTAGCTGGATGGCTGAGCAAACTGAAGTAGGCAAAGTAGCATTTATTGATAATGCCACTTATGAGCAGTTTGCGTTTTACGCATCGAATTGGGATTCTTTGATCCATTATGATTATGCAACGGGCAATTATATTAATCATATTGATGTGTCTTCTTCATCTGTAGATTTTGCCACATATGAATCTGCGCAAGACAAGTTAATTCTCGTCGGTACAAACGGATCACTGCGCTCAGTTGATCTCGGGTCACCTTCAACCGTCAATACTTTGCCTTCGCTAAGTGTTGCGAATGGTTCAATCTTTGGTTTGTTGTCTGTTGATGACCATTTTGTTGTGCAAGAAAGTGATGGGCCCGGCTCTAAACTTGCGATGTACGATTTAGCTGGTGGCATTGTAGGGCGAGTCGATTTGGATAATGCTCAATTGCGCAATGCAGTCTGGGTAGCTGGGCAAGGGATTTATATACCGATTGGTTCGGATACTATCGAAGATGTGGCCTTAGTCTCTGTAGATACATCTGGCTCTCCGTCGATTGGTAATACAGTTTTACTTGCTAATGCTGGCTGGGTTGGTTTACCAGAAAGTAAATTGAGTGTTGGCTTGGTATCTAAAACAGGGGAGGCCGCTGCCTCTCGCGTAATCATACCGAGCGGTTTTGCTCTGAGCCAAGATCTATCTGAAATATTACCTTTAAATCAAACCGTATTGAGTCGGCATTTCAGGTCATCGATGTATGAAATGCTTGTTCAGCAATCAGCTATTGATAGTCTTAATGAAGAAATATACACGGTTTCTTCTTTCTTAGATAATTCAGGGCTAGATGTCGCACCGAGTAATTTTGTGCTAAATAGTTTGCAGATTCATGTTAACTCTCTGGCTGCTTCTGGGCCTGATCCTGATCCTAATCCTAAACCTAAGGTAGAGAATGCATTTAATTTCGCTGCGACACGTCAAGATGAGGGTATATGGGGGCTAGCTCCGATTGGTTCAGAGGTCGTTCAAGTTAAAGAGTCAAATGGTTTAGTGATCGTTCAAGGCGTCGGGTTGTTTGATGGTAACCCGATGCTTACAGATGACGGGGATGGAATTCCTTGCTTCTATGAACGTCGTTACGACTTAATCGACGATATTCATTGTGGTGTTCCAACATCAAATCCAGGGACTGGGCGTTTCGGTGATGCTGATAACGACAGATTAGTGAACTTGGAGGAATACGAGAATCTTACAGATCCTAGAAGTTCGGATACGGATGCAGATGGTTGGAATGATTTGGATGAGTTGCTCGAGAAAACTGATCCTCTAGATCCGACTGATTTTTAAATCATACAAGATCGCTAACACATAGCCTGTAGGTATTTATGGGTTAGCGATCGCCTTTGAAGGGATGTCAGTAATGACACTGTTAACGCCCATTAGGCGCAGTTGATCGATACGATGTAAGTCATTTACCGTCCATATGGAGATCTCTTTTCCTGCTGTTAGAATGTCATTGGCAACGGTTTTATTACAGAACTTATCGTTAAGAGCAATGAGCTCGAGATCTAAATTGGTGGCAGTTTGCAGGGCTGTTTTCCCATCAAAATCGGCAACTAAACCGCGCCGAATTTTTCTATCGATCCGATGTATTTTATTTAGAAAATACGGGCTAGATGATGTAACACTTACTCGCCCTAATTTAAGACTATTTGTTCTGAGGTATCGTGCAAGCTTGTAGGCGAGGGTATCCATTCTTTGTCTACTCGTAGGTTTTACTTCGAATTGCCAGTCCCAAGTTTCAGGCACGGCATCGACAACTTGCTTTAAGGTTGGAATGAAGCAGGATGTTGAGCGTAAATGACCTGCTGTAGCGTTTAGTGTCTGAAGTTTCAATGATGTACTGTGGTGTATATTTCCTCGATATCCCGTCGTTCTGTTCGTCGTAATGTCATGAAATACCATCAGTTCATGGTCAGAAGATAGCCTGACGTCGAGCTCAAAAGCGAAGCATCCATTTTGTTGGGCGTGAACAAAGCTAGGCACTGTATTTTCAGGAAGTTCTGCGCGTGCGCCCCGATGTCCAATGATATACGTCATGGTTTTGCTACATGCTTTGCTTCTGTGAACCTAGCGTGATCAAGATAAATGAGTTCGGCCACTCGGCGAATAATGTGCTCTTCGTATTTGTCTATTGATCCATCAGCATACGCTATTTTCCATAAGCCAACGATGAGAGCGAATTTGTCTTTCTCTTGCAGATGCTCGTGAATGGTTGAGGTGAATTGGTGCAAAGAAGTTGAGTCATGCGCTGATTGCTCAGCATCTTTGATGATGTCTGAAATTGTTGAATCGTCTAGGCTAAAAAGTTCTTTGCCAAGCTCTTTGATTGTTAGTCGTTCATTTTCATCAAAGTCATTGTCGATATTAGCGATGATGCACATTAGGCTAAAACAGCATAGCTCTATGGAACTTTGCTTAACTTCAGGATTCGTTTGTGTAGCGAGTTCAGTAAAAAAAGCTTTTAGCTTTGATATCATCTAGTGCTCACCCTTTGAGTATTTGTTCGAGCTTCAGCTGATCAACAGCGAAATTTCTAATGCCCTCGGCAAGCTTTTCTGTTGCCATAGCGCTGGCGTTCAACCCCCAGCGGAATTGTGATTCTGAATAAGGAGTCGTGGTCGTTTCTGTTGATTTAGTAAACAACTTTTGTTCCAGTGGGGCTGTGTCGTTTGATAACTCTTCTAATAATTGCGGGCTAATAGTAAGCCTATCGCAGCCCGCAAGTTGCTCAATTTCCCCAGTATTTCTAAAGCTGGCACCCATGACAATAGTATCGTACCCGTTGCTTTTGTAGTGATTGAATATTTCTTTTACTGATAAAACGCCTGGATCTTCGCAAGGCTCGTATGTCTGTTTATCTGTGTTCGATTTGTACCAATCTAGTATTCGACCAACAAAAGGAGAGATTAAATATGCACCAACGTCCGCTGCAGCTTGCGCTTGAGAGAAATCAAATAAAAGCGTTAAATTGCAGTTAATTCCTTGTTTCTCAAGAGCTTTTGCCGCTTGAATACCCTCCCAAGTTGAAGCTAATTTAATGAGAACTCGTTCCTTTGGGATGCCGGAATCTTCATACATTCCAATAATTCTTAGTGCACGAGCAACTGAGCTTTCGGTATCGAAAGACAGTCGAGCGTCTACTTCAGTACTAATTCTTCCTGGGATATGCCCTAATATTTCTTTACCAATAGAAACCGCCAGATGATCACAAGCTAAATCTAGTTGGTCTTGACTTGACGCCCCATTTTCAAGGCCGTGACTCTTGGCATTATTCAATAGCTCAGCGTATTCAGTAAGTGAAGCTGCCTTAAGCAATAGCGAAGGGTTGGTTGTTGCATCTTGAGGCTTCCATTGTTTAATTGCTTGTAAATCACCTGTGTCGGCCACAACAACAGTCATCTTTCTTAATTGGTCTAACTTGTTCGACATAATGAAACTCAATGAGTAATGGGATATAGGTAAACGTAAACTAATGCTCTAGATAAAAAACCGATTTGCTTCACACTAAGAGTCATTGAATGCAAATTATTATTTAACGTAAGACAATGCTTTTTCTAGGACTTCAATGCCTGCACCTAGCTTGTGCGCCTCCTCGCTTATATGCCTTCGAAATTGTTTGCCACCCGGTTGTGCGTGGTATAGGCCTAAAATATGGCGCGTAATGTAGCTAAGTTTCTGACCATGTCCTAGCTGTTGCTCAATGTAGGGGTACATCTGCTCAATAACTTCATGTCTTTTTAAAACCTTGGATGGAGTGTTGTATAATCGTTGATCCACTTCCGAAAGTAACCACGGGTTATGGTAAGCCTCTCGACCAAGCATGACGCCATCTACATTTTTAAGATGATTTTCTGCTTCATCAAGGTTTTTAATTCCTCCGTTTATAATGATTTCTAGGTCTGGAAAATGTTGTTTTAAACGATATACCCAATCATATTTGAGGGGAGGGATCTCTCTATTTTCTTTCGGGCTTAGACCATCCAAAATTGCAATTCTGGCGTGAACGATAAATGTAGAGCATCCGGTTTCTGCGACAGTGCCGACAAAATCACTCAAAAACTCTTCGCTATCGAAGTCGTCTATACCAATACGGTGTTTGATTGTTACAGGAATGTCGCATGACTCACGCATTGCGGATATACAACTGGCAACGAGGTCTTTATGCCCCATTAAACAAGCGCCAATCATATTATTTTGCACTCGATCACTTGGACAGCCTACGTTAAGGTTGACTTCGTCATAAGCACGCGTTTTAGCTATTTTGGTACATTTGGCTAGGTCTTTAGGGTCGCTGCCTCCAAGCTGAAGAGCAATAGGGTGCTCTTCTTCGTTGTATCCAAGGTGCCGATCTTCATCTCCATATATAATGGCACCAGTCGTGACCATTTCTGTGTACAGCAACGCGCGCTTCGTTAATAAACGAGCAAAGTAACGCTGATGTTTATCCGTCCAGTCCATCATGGGAGCAATCGAAAAGGTGCGATCAAGTTGCTTGGTCATAGTCCACTTAAATGAATTGTTGATGTATTGAATAATCTTTTTCGGTAGACCGCATATTGTACATGATCTAGAAATATAAAGACTTGTCTTAAAAACTGTGTACGGACTCTCTAACAATAATTGAAACATCGATATAATCTTGGGTTCAGAAAATTATAGTTGGAAATTGTTTTGTCTCTTCGTGCACTCGTTTCTTCATTAGCTTGTATTGTTTTTATCTCTGCGTGCTCTCGTACCTATGACGTTGATGCAAATCCGGTTTTAGTTTCTCCTGATGAACCGGATTGTTCGATTGCTCCATTAGCAAGCCCCGTTGTCAACGAGATTAAGTTAGTGTCTAAGGGAGTAGATTTATTAGAAGCTCAGGTGCTATACGAAGCGCAAAGTTTGGTTGCATCAAGTCTTACAGAAACCTTATTTTTAGAGCCTGCTAGCGACCAATTATATATATATTTAGATTTTCTTAGTCCAGGTGAAGGGGTTGCTTTATTTGATGGAACAGCCGCAGATATTTCGAATTTAACAGCGCTTATTAGTGACAGTAGTGAGCAGTTAGACCCAGTTACATTGGAAAATAAAATTGAGGCTCCTTATGGCGTGCTGTCTGCGACCTCTCAACTTGATGTTAGATTTGATTTAGCTTACCGATTTGAAGAAACTCGATCGAAATGTGAGCCTTTTGGGACGATTGAAGTAGAGGAAATAACAGACCCAGATGGAAATATTGAAGAAGTTAGTCGAGTAGTAAGAACTCAATTTGAGACTTTCGATATAACCCTTGTTATTGAAAGAAGTCCTTATAAAAATTCGATTGAGATTTCTCAATTCAATTCCAATTCTGATATCGAAGATAAAAAAGCAAGCTCGGTGTCGGGCAATGGATTATATCTAGCGGTTGGAGTACCCGGGGATGATGGAGGCGATACTAGTTTCGTTCCTGCATCTGACACGGTATCTAATACAACTACTTTAAATAGCGGTGCTGTTCAGCTCTATCAGCGTGATTTAGAGAATGGTTCACTAGAGTTTTGTGGTTTGGTCAAAGCAAGTAATGGGCGAGAAAATGATGCATTTGGCTCGAATGTCCTTCTGCGAGGTGATTACTTGTATGTTTATGCTTCTGGAGAAGATTCTGACGGGGTTGGGGCATATTCTTCAGCGGCTGCAAGTTTGACCTTAAATTATTCTCAGATAGATAGCGGAGCAGTCTATGTCTATGAAATTTCGGATTCATGTGTTGCGCAAGAGGTTGGTTATATAAAAAGCCCAGATAATGCCTTGAATGTTGTTGATCCTAAAACCGGATTTGGATCAGCTTTGGCAGAATACAATGGTGAGTTGTTCGTGGGGGCGCCACAGCAGCGCGAAAGAGCAGGTAGTGCTCGACAACTTGGTAAGGTTTATCAGTTTTTTAGAGAATCAGGAAATACGTGGCTTACGCAAACCAATACTTACCAGCATATATTCGAGCATCCCGGACAAGCTTTCGGTGCTTCTTTGGCAGTCAATGATCGCTTTGTATTAGTGGGAGTACCGAACGACTCCGCTTCATCGAGCGATCTGGCATTGTCTAACGGAAGAGCTAGCGATTTGCAGGATCTTATTGATAACCCGGTTGCCGCGACCCTTGTTAACTCTGGAGCTGCGCTAGTATTTAATCGGGCTCCAGTCAATAATTTACCTGTTGTTAAAGACTACCTAAAGTCTAGTTTCAATGATCAGGGTGATCGATTCGGTTCAAGTGTTGCTTTGACGGATACTACTTTATTTGTGGGAGCTCCGTTTGAAGATAGCAACTCCTCGGTTATTAATACCGGAGAAAATCAGAATAATGCGCCGGTTGGCGGAGGACCATTAGACGGTAATTATGGTGCGGTTTATCAGTATATGCTTGATGAATTTGATGCTCTATCGATTAGCAATTACATCAAGGCTAAGCAACCCGTATCGGGGGCTAATTTCGGTGAGGTGATTGCTGCGGAAAATCGTTACTTGGTGATTGGTCAGCCGAGTGCCAGTTTCGAACTCAATAGCTCAACAATTCCTGCTCATGTAGAAATATATGATCATCAAAGTATTAGTGAAGCGCCGGTATACCTGAGTGTATATGATGACGAACAAGCTTTAGGTGGTTCAGTATTGAATGCTCGAGTTAAGTCTCTTTCATTGTTCGCGGGTATGTTAGCAATAGGTTTGCCGGAGGCAACGATTGATGGAGACACAAATGCTGGTGCGTTTGCTATTTGGGATTAGCCTGAGTTATTGAAGGCTATATCTCTGTTTTCAACGCACCAAGCATGACGAGTTTGAGTTGGCTTATAGTGTTGTCTCTCAGAGCTCGTTTTTTAGCTTTATCTAAAAATGTAAACTTTGCTCCCATTGCAATAATGATCGCGATCATTGCTTCAGCTACATTTTGCGTGTCTATATTTCGTGTAGCGCGAGACTGAAGATAATCACATAGCTCATTGATGAAATTATCTACTTCCAGACGAACAGCGCGCCTGAATTCATCGGAATAGCCCACTTGTTCTTGTAATAGAATACGAAAATGCACGGGATATTGTTCGAGAAACTCAATAAATGTATCGGTGGAAATATCAATTGCGCTGTCCGTATCATCGATACGTTGTCTTGTTTTTCTGAGCATCTGTCTCAGAAATAGACCAGCTTCCTCGACAAGAGCTAAACCAAGCTCTTCCATATCTGCGAAGTGTCTATAAAAGGAAGGAGCAGCGATACCTGCTTCGCGAGTAACTTCTCTTAGGCCAATGCTATCAAGGCTTCTTTGATCAGATAGAATTTTAAGCGCGGCATCTAAAATGGCTCTGCGTGTTCTAAGTTTTTGTTCTGCACGCGTCGTCATTAATAGTTACCTTCAGATTTATGTTGTTTCGATTTCGATTCTTGGCAGGTTTGGTTCTTGAAGCGAAACTTTGTCAGTCGGGGCTGCAATCAAAGAAGTGCCAGTAATAATCTCAATATTATCCTGATTTCTAACCGAGCAGTCCATCTCAACACGGTTGTGTGCTAGCTTCTCTTTAACAGTTAGCGTCACTGTTAGTGTGTCTCCGAGTCTAACAGCTTCATTGAACTTTAAATTTTGCTCCAGATGTACTGTCCCGGGACCTGGAATAACAGTAGATAAAGCCGCAGAAATAAGAGAGCCTGCCCACATTCCATGGCCTATACGCTCTTTGTAAGTGGTTTTTTTTGCGTATTCCGCATCCAAAGTAACGGGGTTTACATCGCCAGAAGCAGCAGCAAATAAAACTAGCTCATCTTCCGTTAATGTTTTTGTGAATGTGGCATAATCCCCGACGTGTAGTTCATCGTAAGTAATGTTTTCGATAACCCGCATAATTGGCTTCCGCTATAAAAAAGTCTATTAAAGTTAGAATAGGCCACAATCAAAGCGAATCAAACGTCATCGTGTAAGCGTCTGTATCTAAAGAAATTAAAGAGAACCTAGTGTCTGTTTCCGATCAAAACAATATTCAACAATATGATTTGTCTAAATGTTTATTGCGCGATGCGTATGCGATAAAGCGTAAACTGTCCCATGCGGCAAAACTTAATGACAGTGATCGCCAAAAGCAGCTTCAAAGCTTGGACGAAAAGTATCAGAAATCATGTGATTTAGTTGAGTCGAGAAAGCAGACACCTGTCACTATTACATATCCCAAAAATTTGCCCGTCTCACAACAGGTTGACGAGATTAAGGATGCTCTTCAAATCGCTCAGGTGGTCGTTGTCGCTGGTGAAACAGGTTCCGGTAAAACGACTCAGCTTCCGAAAATTTGTTTGGAGTTAGGCTTAGCTAATCGTGGATTAATTGGACATACCCAACCGCGTCGTTTGGCCGCCAGAACCGTTGCTAATCGAATTAGTGATGAGCTCTATACAGAATTGGGTCACGCGGTTGGCTATCAGGTTAGATTTACTGATCAGTCCTCGGACCAGACCTTAGTCAAGGTCATGACGGATGGTATTTTGCTTGCCGAAATTAAAAATGACCCGTTTTTAAACAAGTATCAAACGCTCATTATTGATGAAGCGCACGAACGTAGTCTGAATATCGATTTTATTTTGGGCTATTTAAAGACCATTTTGCGAAAGCGAAAAGACTTGAAGGTAGTGATTACCTCCGCGACGATTGATGTAGAGCGTTTCTCTCGCCATTTTGAAGATGCTCCTGTTATCTCAGTGGAGGGACGAACCTTTCCTGTAGATGTGAAATATCTCGATGGTGGGCGCGATAATGAAATGTCTTTACCTGAAATGGTTCAGCGCGCTGTAGAAACCTTGCAAGACGATGAAAAGGAGCGGGGGTGGCGCATTGGTGATGCACTTGTTTTCCTTCCTGGAGAACGCGAGATTCGGGAAGTAGCAAAACATCTGCGAGATATGGATTGGCGTGATACGGAAGTAACGCCGCTATACGCTCGCCTAAGTAACGAAGAGCAACAGAAGATATTTCGAAGCCACTCTGGTCGTCGTATTGTGCTTGCGACGAATGTTGCGGAAACATCGATTACCGTGCCAGGTATTCGCTACGTGATTGATAGCGGTTTAGCGCGAATGTCCCGCTATAGCGTTCGTTCAAAAATTCAAAGACTTCCAATTGAAGGAATTTCTCAGGCAAGCGCGAATCAACGTAAGGGGCGTTGTGGGCGTGTTGCAGAAGGCATATGTTATCGGCTGTATAGTGAAGACGACTTTAATTCCCGCCCCGAGTTTACTGATCCAGAGATTCTAAGAACAAACCTTGCTTCAGTTGTCTTGAAGATGTTGGATGTAGGTTTGGGTGACGTAAAGAAATTTCCGTTTTTGGACATGCCAGAATCGAAGCTTTGGAATGATGGTTTCAAGCTTTTATTTGAACTTGGTGCAGTCAACAAAACTAATAGAATTACTCGTTTAGGTAGAGAAATCGCAAAACTGCCAATCGACCCCAAACTCGCGCGCGTTTTGTATCAAGCAAAACAACAAAACTGTCTTGATGACGCCCTGATTGTTGTGAGTGGCTTGGCTATACAAGATCCTCGCGAACGCCCAGTTGAAAAACGTCAAGCTGCGGATCAAGCCCATGCTCAGTTTCGAGATAAGGACTCGGATTTTGCATCACTAGTACTCTTGTTTAAACATTACGAAGAGCAACGACAAGAACTTGGTTCGAGTGCACTAAAGCGCTATGCGCAAAAGAACTTTTTATCGTTTATGCGCATGCGAGAATGGCGTGAGATGCATCGTCAACTAGTCATTGCTTGTAAAGCTTGGCGTACACAAACACCTGATGTTGAAGCATCAGACTCACCCGCGACAGACGATCAAAAATCCTTGAAGTATCAAGCGCTGCATGAATCGTTGCTTTCGGGATTTTTATCAAACATCGCGCGTCATGATGAAAAGCGTGATTATCTTGCCTGTCGTAACAAGAAGATTCAGATATATCCTGGGTCTGGTATCGCGAAATCCAAAGTCAAATGGTTAATGTCTGCGGAACTCGTTGAAACACAACAAGTATTTGCGCGTATGAATGCGCGCATTGAAGCAGGTTGGGTTGAACCTCTTGCTTCGCACTTGATTAAGAAGTCTTGGAGCGAGCCGCATTATCAGCGCAAGCGCGGGCAAGTATTAGCGTATGAAAAAGTCACGTTATATGGACTTGAAATCGTTGCAAAACGGCTCGTTAATTTCAGCTCTGTGAATGAAGTTGTTGCGCGAGAAGTATTTATTCGTAGCGCATTAGTGGAGGGTGAATATCGTGGGCGTGTAAAGGCGATCAAACTCAATCACGCTGCCTTGCAAGAGCTAGAAAAAATAGAAGATCGTACGCGAAGAAAGGACGTTGTCATTGATGATGAGGCGCTATATAGCTTGTACGATGGCCTACTGCCAAAACATGTTGTGAGCGATGCTGCGCTCGAAAAATGGTATCGCCAAGCAAGCGAGAATGACAAGCTCCGTCTTGTCTTTAGTGAAGAGCAACTTAAACTAGATAATGCCGCGAGCTTTGATGCTGGGATGTTTCCAGACACCCTAGAAAACAATGGTATCAAGTTTCCTTTAACATACTCCTTTAAACCAGGAGCTGCGGAGGATGGGATCAGTATTAACGTTCCAGCGCGCGCAGCAAGGCAGGTTACGGCCGCGCGCCTTGAGAAGTTAGTCCCTGGTTTACTTAAAGAAAAATGCACGCAGTTGATCAAGAATTTACCTCGAACACTGCGTAAACACTTTGTACCTGTTCCGGATACAGTTAATAAAATCTTTGAAAAAGTCGAATCCAGTACTGATCCCTTATTAGAAAGCTTGGCTGCGCAGCTCAAGTATCTAACAGGCGTTAATGTGCCTATTGAAGCGTGGAATGTTGATTTGCTCGATGATCATTTACGTTTGAATATCCGAGTGCTTGATGACAATGGAAAGTTAATTACTCAAGGAAGGGATCTCGTTAAAGTTGTAGAGAAAGCTGATGAGTACCTAAAGGATAAGCCAGATGCAGACGCTCAGGATTCAGTGCGCAATGAACAAGAGGTATTAGCGTGGGATTTCGATCTGCCAGAGTCTATTGAAGTTTCCCAAGCTGGTATCAGACTGAATGTATATCCTTGCTTGATCGATAAGAAAAAATACGTTCTTAAGACTAACGAGAATGATGAGCATAAAGCGCAAGAACAAAGTCGTTTGGGAATGGCGCGCCTTCTGTTTTACAAGTTAAGTGATCAAATCGCTT
>NZ_LWGF01001376.1:0-1042 GCF_001635355.1 Oleiphilus sp. HI0125 | reverse complement strand
ATTGAGCGATCAGTGTCGTTTAAGAATGCATTTATTGCGTCACCTTTAGACCAATTCGCGTTTGCTTCGAATCTTTGTGTTAAGTTGGCTTGGTAGCAATCACCTGCAAAAATGTAGTCCTTTAGTTTTGCAAAGCTTGAACTGTATTGCGAGAAAGATTGAGATGGTTTCCAATCTAAAGCTCGTGTAGTGAGGTTTTGGTTTAAATCCGAATTTGATGGGCTTGATTCAATTAGCTTATTAACTGCGTTCCTTGTTTCCTTAGAGCAGGTCTCCGAGAAATATAGCCAGCCTTCATTGCTTTCGTGGCAGAACGAATAGCTCCAGTCGTAGTAAGCGGCGAAAAAGAAATTTTTGTCATACCCATTTACGCCAATCCATCCGGAGGTAAACGGTTGTCCTGTTGCTGTAGCGGCGTAACTATCCTTGTGGAGGGTGACTTCATTTGGATTAATGCTAGTGCGGGATGGGTTGCCGGAGATGATCGACCATCCGTCTCTCCCGTTTAAGCTTTTTAAGTAAATAGCGTGCTTAAGCTTACATATAAGATTGACTATCTGTTTATTTGTTAATGTAAGTTCTTTTGATGCGTTGAAAGTGTTAGTCATAAATAAGCAATAAAGCACTTGTGTGAGAGTGTGATCTAATCGACAAAGAAAATACCAGTCTGGCTGGATTTTTTTCAGTTGTCTCTATAAGTTAGCGCCAGTGTCGCGGCGCAATTATATTTCGAATCATTAGGTATTGATAGAACTGTGCCAACAGGCTTTTAATAACTCTATAACCAAATTAAACGGAGCCCGTTATGTTTAAATCATGTGTGCTGGCACTTGTGTCGGTGACATTGCTTGCATTGCCATTGACAATTAGTGCGGAAGAAAAGAAGCCAAGTATCGAAGATCTTGTTGAGACGCCCGTTCAAGCAATTACGGACTTAAGTGAAGCTCAGCCAAAGCGGGCTAAACTCACTGAAGAGCAGGCGATCGCTCAGCTCCAATATATGATGTTGAATGCATTCAAGCGTATAGAGCCTATATTGTTA
>NZ_LWGF01001375.1:0-1620 GCF_001635355.1 Oleiphilus sp. HI0125 | reverse complement strand
GACGTTTAGAGAAATTGGCTGAACAACGAGAGAAAACGCTACGAGAGCAGCGTATGGCAGAGCGCCTTAAAGGTATTCAAGATCTCAAAGAGTCTGCGCAATCTCCAGAGCCTGTTTTTGATTTGGATGAAAAGACCAGATATTTGTCGATTATTCGTAGCCGTATTGAATCTCGATGGTTCAAGCCGCCCGGGGCTCAAAACGACACTGTCGTACTGCGTATTCGATTGTTTCCTACGGGTGAGCTGCAGAGCGTAGATGTAATAGACAGTAGTGGTAACTCTGCTTTGGATCAAAGTGCATTGGCGGCGGTTAATGCGGTAGGTAAGTTTGAAGTGCCAAAAGAAACGGCATTCTTTGAAAAATATTTTAGGTCTTTTCAAATGAGCTTTAAGCCAGAAGCTTAGTTGGTATATGTGCGAGGTTAGGGTGTTGTTATTTCTATTGAGAGTTTTTTTGGTGAGCGCCTTTTGCGTGCAGGCAGTTTATGCTGAGCTTCGTATTGAGATTACCAAGGGGTCGGACGACGCCGTTCCAATTGCTGTTGTTCCATTTACTAATCGCACGAACCAAGCCCTTCCTGCGGATATCGCACGAATTATCGATGCGAATTTATTGCGTAGTGGAGATTTCGTTACCTTGCCGACCAATAAAATGCTGAGTCTTCCTGATAAATCAGGGGATGTGTATTTTCGTGATTGGAAGATGCTAGGGCAGAGTTTTGTGCTGGTGGGGCAGGTTAGCTCAGATGCAGCGGGTAGGCGATTTCACGTCCAGTACGAGCTAATGGATGTATATAATCAGAAGCGCGTTGTCGGTGAGCTGATTTCTTCTAGTACGACGGGGATGCGACAGTTAGCGCATCGTATATCGGATAAAATTTATGAAGCGATCACGGGTGTGCGTGGTGCATTCTCAACCAAAATCGCTTATGTCACTTTAGATCTAAAGGGTGACGATGCTGAGTATCGACTTCAGTTAGCTGATGCGGATGGACAGCGTTCCAAGACCTTGTTTAAAAGTGCTAAACCAGTCTTGTCGCCTTCTTGGTCAAACGATGCAACACGTATTGCATATGTCTCTTTCGAGAGCGGTCGACCGGCGATCTATATTCAAAACATTAAAACTGGAAAGCGTAAGCAGATTACTAATTTTCGTGGTTTGAATAGTTCGCCTATGTGGTCGCCAGATGATAAAAAGCTGCTAATGACTTTGTCGAAAGATGGGAACGCTGAGATCTATTCCTATCATATTGCATCGGCGAGTTTGGATCGCTTGACCAATCATTATGGTATTGACACTGAAGGTAGTTGGTCGCGCGATGGTAGACGAATTGTGTTTACCAGTGATCGTTCTGGCACGCCTCAAATCTATGAGATGGATCTTGTCGAAAGACGTCCCGAGCGCTTGACCTTTAAGGGCCGTTATAATGCGCGTCCGCGATTTAGTTATGATGGTGAGAAAGTTTATTTTGTTCATAAGTCAACGCGTGATTACCATATCGCATCGATGAACGCTGACGGAACGGACCAATATATTTTGACGGACACACCTTTGGATGAATCACCTAGTGTGTCTCCTAATGGGCGTATGATCATTTATGCCACAAAGAGAAATGGT
>NZ_LWGF01001374.1:0-1509 GCF_001635355.1 Oleiphilus sp. HI0125 | reverse complement strand
ATCTGTGGTGACAACGGTAGTTTCAAAACCTGAATTGGTAGCGGTAAGCGCATGATCAGAGATCAGTTTTAGTTGGTCACTGAGTGCCGGATCGATTTGATAGCTATTGTGGCTTTGCGGTACCGAGTGGCCATTGTCATAGATGAGAGCTACACCATTGGGTAGATGTGTTAGAGCGATACTGTCTATAGTTTCTCCTGGCTTTTTATGGACAGAAATATCTAAGTCATATTCATAGCTAGCTAAGGAAGGCCCGCCAATAATGCCTGCTTGGGGAACCAGACCACCATTGGCAATGTCAATATCGATACTGGTGACAGGTGGGGTATACTCATCTTTTCCGTGCACTGTTATGGTTAGATTTTTTGTATCTGTGGCACCATTCTGATCAAATACTATTACAGGAATCGTTAGTACTTGATCTTGACCGTTCGACAAGTTTTGGTAACTCGCATGGCCCGGATCAAAGCTATAGCTACCGTCTGCATGCAGGGTAAATCCGTCGGTTTGTTGCAATACACTATAATGCGCAACGTCATGGTCATCCGTATCAGTTGACGTTAACTGACCGGTCAGCACTTGGCCGTCTTCCGTAACACTTTGCGCTTGAATCTGATCTAACACCGGCGCATCGTTAGTCCCGGTTAAGGTGATGACAAGATTTTTCGTGTCACTAGCTCCAGCCAAATCTGTAAGAGTTACCGGAATTGTAATTGTTTGCACATCGCCTTGGGCTAAATGATTGTAGCTGCTGTGACTGGGGTCAAAGCTATAGCTACCATCTTGTTTCAGCACAAAACCGTCGACACTCGGGGAAGAAAAGCTAACTCGGTCGTGGTTATCGTGCTCTGCGACATAAATTATCCCTTTTGTTAGTGTCGTATCGCCTTCATGTGCTGCTTGAGCTGTAATAGAGGTGATCTCCGGCGCATCGTTAGTGCCCGTCACGTCGATCGTTATCGTTTGTTGTACCGGTGTGCCGCTGCTGTCTTTGGCCGTGACAGTAAAGTGCTCTGTCACCTGTTGATTGGCATCTAGGATATCTGTCGCATGGCTTGTATTGTCCAGTTGATAATGCCACTGCCCCTGTTGATCAATACTCAACTGACCATAGTGGCCCTGCCCCTGAACCACTTGCCAGCTGAGGGTATCGCCCGTGTCTGGATCGGTTACGTTTAAAGTACCAGTGGCATCGGCATTGCCACTGGAGCCATCGCCCGCTTCTATTACAGCGCCAGTGCTAGCGCCTATTATTACAGGCAGATCATTAGTGCCTTTTACGGTGATATTTAGCTGATGTGCTGTACCATCCGCACTATGGACAGTCAGTAGTTCGTGCTCGACCTGCCCCCCTGATAATGATTGTGATTTGATATTATCTGGCACATAAGTCCAGTGACCACTTACATCAATATGTGCAGTACCAAATGTGCCCACAATCGTTTCTGGTTTAAAGCTAGACTCGCCATCATCTTTATCAACGATATGTAATTGGCCGGTTGTTAATTG
>NZ_LWGF01001373.1:0-1270 GCF_001635355.1 Oleiphilus sp. HI0125 | reverse complement strand
ATCACAGATCCGCCGTCACCGCCATCACCACCATCTGGACCACCCTTAGGGATATACTTTTCGCGACGAAAACTTAAACACCCATTTCCACCTTTTCCTGCCTCAACAGATATCGTTGCTTCATCTACAAATTTCATATTTTTCCGCTCTATCTACAAGCCACTGACTCAGTTTAACTGCTAGTTTTTCATGCGCTACAAAAACGCAAAAAAAAAGCCCCGCAATGCGGAGCTTTTTTTGATAAGACCAAGCTTATTCCGCTGCTACGATTTCTACGTACTTGCGGTTTTGAGGGCCTTTTGTAACAAACTGAACAACGCCGTCTGCAGTTGCAAACAAAGTGTGGTCTTTACCACAACCAACGTTAGTACCAGCGTGGAAACGTGTGCCACGCTGACGAACAATAATGCTACCTGCTGAAACAACTTGGCCGCCGAAGCGCTTAACGCCTAAGCGTTTACTCTCGGAATCGCGACCGTTCCGGGTACTACCACCCGCTTTCTTGTGAGCCATTAGATTACTCCTTTCGCTATCTGATTCGCACTAGGTGCAAACGCTTAGCTTAGCCTTTAATACCAGTGATTTTCACCTCAGTGTACCACTGACGGTGACCCATTTGCTTCATGTGATGCTTACGACGCTTGAACTTCATGATTTTTACTTTGTCATGACGGCCGTGACTAACGATTTCTGCTGTCACTTTAGCGCCTTTCACGTTTGGCTCACCAATTTTTACATCGTCGCCATTCGCTACAAGCAATACTCGATCAAAATCTACTTTAGCGCCTGTCTCAAGCTCAATTTTTTCTAGCTTAAGTACTTCGCCTTCTGTAACACGGTGCTGCTTACCACCGCTTACGATAACTGCGTACATTTATGTTCTCCAATTTTAATAACCCTCAACTGATAGATCAGAATCTACCCTGCCGTTGTTTCTTAAAGCGCGGCTTTTTCACATCTGTTTCTAAAGGAAGCTCTTCGGCAACCCTATAACAGAGAACAACCTCGTATTTGAGGGGCGCGTGATTTTAATAAAACAAGAAAGCAAATGCAACACTGAAGCCAATCTAATAAGAACTTATCTTGACACTCGACACACCGAACCATAGCATTTGCACCGCATCGATAGATAAGCAGCAAAACTCTACAAAAATTTGAACGATTAAATGCACTTAAAAGACATCTACCAGAGCGTTGAGCAAGAGTTCGACGCAGTCAACGCCCTGATTTTCGATCAACTATCATCTCGCGTTCCTTTAGTTGAAAAAAT
>NZ_LWGF01001372.1:0-679 GCF_001635355.1 Oleiphilus sp. HI0125 | reverse complement strand
CGATTTCTTTAATAGTGATTTCATCATTTCGATAAACTCGCACATCGGCGCCTAATTCACCTAGATATTGCACGACGTTGTATGTAAAGGAGTCATAGTTATCAATCATTAACAACATTACTTATCCCCCTTTGCAGATTCATTAGAAACACTGTCTACACCTTGCGTTGCCATTGCCACAGCTCTGAATACGGCTCGCCCTTTATTCATGGTTTCTTCCCACTCGTTTAAAGGCACTGAATCTGCAACGACACCGGCTCCAGCTTGAATATGAAGCACATCATCTTTAATCACGGCTGTTCGAATCGCGATTGCAGTGTCCATATTGCCGCTCCAAGACAAATATCCGACTGCGCCGCCATATACACCACGCTTCACTGGCTCTAACTCATCAATTATTTCCATTGCGCGAATCTTAGGCGCTCCGCTTAATGTGCCGGCAGGAAATGTTGCTCTAAGAACATCCATGGCTGAGCAACCATCTTTCAGCTCACCAGTCACATTAGAGACGATGTGCATGACATGCGAATAACGTTCAACAATCATTTTGTCCGTGAGCGAAACTTTTCCAGTTTTCGCGACACGCCCAACATCATTACGCCCCAGATCGATCAGCATCAAGTGTTCTGCGAGCTCCTTAGGATCAGCTAAAAGATCTTGCTCTAAAGCCAAGTCTTCT
>NZ_LWGF01001371.1:0-832 GCF_001635355.1 Oleiphilus sp. HI0125 | reverse complement strand
AGTGACGATGGGTAAGCCTATCGTCATGGGACGCAAGACTTTCGAGTCTATTGGAAAGCCGCTTCCCGGAAGAGTCAACATCGTGGTGACACGCAATACAGATTGGTCTGCTGAGGGTGTGAAGGTCGTGCATTCCTTAGAGGAAGCCTTTCAATTGGCTGAATCGATTGCAGAGATTGATGGTCAGAATGAGCTTATGATTATTGGCGGTGACCAAATTTATAAAGCGTCTTTAGATTTGGTTGATAGGATGTATTTGACTGAAGTACATCGGCATGTGGAAGGGGATGCCTATTTTCCTGAATTTGATCGCTCACAATGGTCGGAGTTAGGTCGGGAAGATTATAAAGCAGAAGAGCCTAATCCTTATGACTACAGTTTTGTTGTGTATGATCGTAAGCCAGCTTAAGCCTTAATATTTGCTTCAATAAAAAGCCCGAGCATCTCTCAGATACTCGGGCTTTTTGCTCTTTGTTATGCTGTTAGTCGAGCATATCTAAGTTACGTACACCGCCTTTGTCCGCACTAGTGGCTAGTAAAGCATATGCTTTAAGTGCTGGTGTCACTTTACGTGGACGATCTTCTAATGGCTTCCACGCATCTTTTCCTTTTGCGTCCATTGCATCGCGGCGAGCTTGTAACTCAGCATCGCTAAGTTTCACGTTGATGCTACGTTCAGGAATGTTGATTTCAATGATGTCGCCCTCTTTAATCAGGCCTATAGCACCACCTGCTGCAGCTTCTGGTGAGCAGTGACCGATAGATAGGCCAGAGGTGCCGCCTGAGAATCGACCGTCGGTTAATAGCGCACATGCTTTACCAAGGCCTTTCG
>NZ_LWGF01001370.1:0-825 GCF_001635355.1 Oleiphilus sp. HI0125 | reverse complement strand
GTGGTGAAGGCACAGGATTCCGCATCGTACACAAAGGACTTCCAAGCGGCACAGCCATTGAAATCATCGAACAAAACAAAGAAACAGGGTACTCCTTTGTGCGCACAAAAGGCGGAACAGAGGGTTATTTGCCAACACGCTACCTCTCTGCAGAACCTATCGCGAAAGCGAAATTGGCCAAAGCAGAAAAAGAATTAAATCAATTGCGTACTAGCAATAAAGATCTGAATACAAAACTCAACGCCTTGCAAGGTAACTTCAATGCACTTGAGAAAGATCATGCACAAACGAGTAAAACACTAAACGCTAACAACACTGAGTTAGCGCGTGTTAAATCCGTATCAGCGGATGCTCTTAACCTAGACCGCAGCAACCGAGAGCTGCGTGAGAGCAATGAAGAGTTACGCAATCAACTCGAACTACTCGAGGTTGAGAATGCTCGATTAAAAGACAAGTCGGAATCCAATATGATGCTAATCGGAGGCGCACTTGTTCTACTCGGTGTCATTCTTGCGCTCATCGTTCCGCTACTTAAACCAAGCAAAAAGAACGATAGCTGGGCTTAAGCAACTCAACATTCCCCTTCATTTGTAAAACTTCGTAGCACGGTGAGACCTAGTAGACAGTCTCACCGTCACGCCTCCCTCTTGATCAAAACCTATCCGATTCTTGGATTATTCTTTATCTATCTGCTAGATATAAAAGAAAATAACAGGATCAAGTCGCTATGGCACATGTCGCTATGACCAATGTACAACGCAATTATTCTGAAAAACGCAATTTTCGGAGAATGGCATTAAACACTGACATTGAGATTCACATGCT
>NZ_LWGF01001369.1:0-807 GCF_001635355.1 Oleiphilus sp. HI0125 | reverse complement strand
ACTTAGGGTGTCAGTTTTTTGAAGTGAGCCACTCCTCTTTTGAGGCCTATCTTTCTTCGAGGGAAGATGTCGTGATTGAATCTAGCAAGGCGATTGTTCGCGGACGTAATTCTTTGCTTACCCGTGGTGCGCTGGGCAGCGCGTCAACCTTGTTCGGAGCGCGAGTGCTCAGCGCAAGTCGGAACGAAAATCTTTGGACTGTCGAATTAGACGTAGCTTCTGAAAACAAAACACTTGAGGCCGACCATCTCATTTTGGCTACGCCGCCGATTCAAGCGGCGGAGATATTGGGGCGCGACCACCGGCTTTATTCATCAATGTCTCAATCGCGTCACCACGCGCAGTGGGTCTCTGTTTTTGCGTTTGACAAGCGTGTTCTTGATGCTCAGACAGTAAAGACTCTAGAGAAAATTGGGTCAATCCAAAGTGACGACATAGGGCTGGTGTCGGTTGAATCGCGTAAGCCAGATCGGAATATTGATGCTAGCCTGTTGGTTATGACGCTACACAGCTCTGAGTCATGGGCGGCACGGAATCTCAATGTCAGTGCCTCAGATGTCGAAACGGTATTGCTAGAATCCTTGGCCGATGTCGTGGATCTGGACTCAGTTGTTTTGCGCAATGCATTAGAAAAGGCGCATGTTCATCGATGGTTGTATGCTCGTCCTAATATCTCTAATCGCTTGATGGGGCATTTCTTTGATGATGCCTCGATTAAGCTGTCTGCCTGTGGGGATTACTTTTCGGTGGAATCCGAGTATGGTGTTGAATCAGCATTTTTAAGTGCAAATGCTCTTTTGAGAACCA
>NZ_LWGF01001368.1:0-470 GCF_001635355.1 Oleiphilus sp. HI0125 | reverse complement strand
CTTCGAGCTCTGTGAACGATAGAATAGGTGCAGATTTAGTCTTGCAAGAGCAACTTAGCGTGAAAGAAACCCAAGCAAACAACGACACCAATCAAAACACCACTCACTTTGGTTTTGAGAACGTCAACGTCGAAGAAAAAGCCGGCAAAGTCGCAGACGTATTTCATTCTGTCGCTGCAAAATACGACATCATGAACGACTTAATGTCTTTTGGAATCCACCGTTTATGGAAACGTTTGACCATTGAGTCCTCTGGCGTACGCTCTGGTCATAAGGTACTAGACATTGCTGGGGGAACTGGAGATCTCACGATGCAGTTCTCCAAACGCGTTGGAGATCAAGGCAAAGTTGTACTCGCTGACATTAACGCCTCTATGCTCAATGTCGGACGAGACCGATTATTAGACAAAGGCTACGGCAGCAATATTGAATTTGTACAAGCGAATGCAGAATGCCTTCCCTTCCCAGAT
>NZ_LWGF01001367.1:0-832 GCF_001635355.1 Oleiphilus sp. HI0125 | reverse complement strand
GACCAATAATCAAAACAATACCAATTTAAGGTTCCTTTAAGATCTCGAAAATACTTGCTCAGAAATGTATTCGATTCTTCAAGCGTCATTCCTCGCGTATCAGCGAAGCGCTTTGGAAGATGTTGCATCCAAAAATAATTATCGAAATGCAGGTCTAACAAGGTGCCGTCCATATCAAGGAAGACGGTATCGATTTGATTCCAGTTGAGCATCAAACTCTCTATACTTTATGGCAATTGATTCGATGCATTTTAACGAAGCAGGGTAGCTATGTCAGATTTAAGCGCGTTTTTTGAACCACTTTCAGTTATTGCCAAGGATGCCGGCAAGGCAATTTTAGAAGTATATAACTCAGATTTTCCTATCGAGATAGATACTAAAAGCGACGATTCCCCTGTTACCAAAGCCGACTTAGCGGCACACCAAATCATTGAAAAGGGTCTACAAGCCCTAACTCCAGATATCCCTATTTTGTCAGAAGAGGGTGGTCTACCAGAGTATACAGAGCGAAAGCATTGGCAACGCTACTGGCTTGTTGACCCACTAGACGGCACAAAAGAATTCATTAATAAGAATGGCGAATTCACCGTTAATATCGCCTTCATTGAAAACCACGAGCCAGCGCTTGGACTCGTTTATGTTCCGGTAACAGATACCTTATACTTGGGCGGCCTAGCATTCGGAAGCTTCAAAAACTCAGCAGGATTACACGAACAAATTTCGATCAAGCCCGTTAATCTCGGCACCACATTAACGGTTGTAGGAAGTCGTCGACACGGTGCAGAAGCACTAGATAGCTTGTTAGAGAAAGTTTCAGATACGTTCTCGAATG
>NZ_LWGF01001366.1:0-18007 GCF_001635355.1 Oleiphilus sp. HI0125 | reverse complement strand
TGTTCTCGATTCTCCGGTATATTACTGAGCAACTCTTCACTAAAACATCGATTCAAATCCTGATCGAGGTATCGTCGGTTATTTGCCATCGCTAATTGGTTGGCCAATAAGGTTTTCGCTACAAAATGATTGCGCTCTAACTCTGTCGAACTTGCCTGTAAACGACGAATTAACTGAACGCCAGTACGCTCATTGCCGTGGGTACCGCCTACGATCAAAACTTGGATCATATATTTAATGCTAAAGAAGCTTGATTAGATTAAGAGAGAAGAAACAATATTATAATTTGACAGTTCAAATATTAAATAATGCCCGTAATTTTGTATAGGGCGCCGAGTAAGATCCTCAAGCATGGCCGTCTCAAACGATTAACGGACGAAATGGCTGGTTCAAGAGGACTGCAGCTGTCTCGAATGGAATGACGGCGGCTTCCGCTACTAGACACAAGCTTACTTTGGGAATAAGCAGCTGTCGTTGATAGGTTTAGCTCGCAACTACAAATTTTCTGACGTTAACTTAGGGATGTTCAGAGATACCTCGACAACAAAATATTGGGGCTCATATGCGCTTCCAAAGTTGATACGAAGTGGATAAAAATACCAGACATTGAATGACTGAGTTTGATCTGACATCGAATTTGCGTTGCCATAGTACTGCATGATTAACCTAATGAATCATAATAAGAAAGCAGCGGGCGAAAGTTAGCTATACCCTCATCATTCTAAATGCACCACGAAGTATCAAGATATCTAGCTTGTCCCATATTTTTACTCGGACCACCCTGTCACTCAAACTATAAAAATTTATGCTTTGTTTCTGTTATGGCCAATAATATAAAACTCAACAACCAACTCCTACCAACTAAACAAGGTCAAAAGGACTTTCGATATGGAAACCTATACGGTCTTTGAGCAATTTCTCCACTTGCTCTCAAACCAACCTGTCCTGACTCTATTCCTAATTATCGGGATTGGATATCTACTTGGCGATATCAGAATAGGGTCGTTTTCTCTCGGGCCTGTTGCAGGAGTGCTATTTGCAGGGCTTTTCCTAGGGCATTTTGGTTTTGAAATGTCACCCGGAGCCCAATCTGTGGGTTTTGCCTTATTCATTTTTTCAGTGGGATATCAAGCGGGACCAAGTTTTTTTGATGTACTCAGAACAGATGGTTTGAAGTATTTTCTTCTGGCTCTTGTGATCGCCACGACTGGTTTTGGCATCGCGATTACGGCGTCTTATATACTTGATATGTCACCTGGCACATCAGCCGGTTTGCTCTCTGGTGGTCTTACCAGTTCGCCTACACTTGCCGCCGCGCAAGAGGCGCTTAGGTCAGGCCAAGTCCTGCCACCTGAGGGGATTACAGTCGATGAGATGATCGGTAATGTTGCTACTGGTTATGCAATTACATACATCTTTGGCTTGGCTGGTCTCATTGCGATTATCAAAATGCTTCCACAACTCCTCGGGATAAATCTCGCAGCCGAGGCAAAGCGTATGGAGGAAGCCAGACAAGGTAGTGATGACTATAATATTGGTAATATCTCTGCTCGAGTTTACCGACTAACAAATGAATCTCTTACCAAAGTCCCTGTTGCGGATTTGGCTGAAAAATACTGGGACAAACGATCCGTTGTTAGAGTGCGCCGAAACGGTGAGGTCTTGGCCAGCAACCCCAACATCAGGTTACAGCTAGACGACGAAATTCTAATTCTTGGCACCGCGGAATATTTCACAGAAATTCTTGCTGATGTGGGCCAAGAAATTACTCCGGAAAAGAATACTGATGCTTTAATCGATACCGCTCAAATCGTAGTCATCAATCCTGCTATCACAGGCAAAAAACTATCAGATATCAAGTTACCCCAGCAATACGGCGTGCTGCTTAAAAAGCTTACTCGCACGCGCGTAGAAATCCCATGTGATCCCGATATTGAATTAAAAAAAGGCGACATTCTTACCGTAACTGGTTTGGGTGAATACATTGACCTGCTGGGTAAGGACCTTGGGCACGTTGAACGTGCAATGATGGAAACAGATATGGTGACCTTTTCGTTCGGGATCGCTATCGGCGTATTGATTGGCTTGTTTGCCGTTAACATTGGTAACCTCTCGATTGGACTTGGTTCCGCAGGAGGCCTACTGGCATCCGGTTTAGCAATTGGTTATCTGAGGAGTGTGAAACCTACTTTTGGACGTATGCCTGACGCAGCTAGATGGTTTTTGATGGAGTTCGGTTTATTACTATTTATGGCGGGAGTTGGACTGCGAGCCGGCGCCGACATTATCGAGACGCTTGCAGCCGCAGGCCCAACATTAATTTTAGCCGGCATCGTGGTAACAACCGTCCCCATTGCTGCTGGTTACGCATTTGGGCGCTTGGTATTAAAGATCCACCCTGTTTATTTACTGGGGGGAATCACCGGTTCCATGACCAGTGGTGCATCATTGAGCGTCGTTACAAAGGCAGCAAACAGCAGCTTGCCCTCGCTTGGTTATACTGGAGCCTATGCTTTTGCAAATGTTTTACTAACAGTTGCTGGCAGTATCATACTTTATTTTTAGTTAACGAGACTGCCAAAAACGTTTCTGCAACCACCAGAAGGGAAACTCAATGCGAGTTATCCCTAAGACTTATTTTTATCCACTTTCAACAACAAGGCCGGCAAAAAGAGGAAGTTACAAATTAAGGCGATCGTGATGGTAATCTCCACCACCAGACTCACATAATGCAACTTGCAATGCTCTCCCGCACTTTTTCCTAAACTTTCAGCGAGTTCAGAATCACAGAAAAAAGGTCACAGGTCTATTTCTACAGGTCTCGTAGCGAACTTTCTTTCAAAGGTCCGCGAACCTCTTAATGCGTGCTTCAAGAGGAAAGGAGGCTTTAGGCTTGTATGCTTGCAAGACTGCTTCTCCTAGGGAGGAGGCTAAGTACAAGGCCGCTTGCTTGCGGGCACTTAACCTAAGCCTTATTCGGCGCACTATGCAGGCTCTAAAAGCTCACCACGCAATACGTTGATGCTCTTGGGCGCTGAACTAACCTTGCATTGTTTGCCTTGAAAGGCGTGCAAGAGTATTTCGATTTGCTCGCCGTGCATTGAATAAAGTGAACACGATGATAGAAGTACAGTCAGAGTGAGAAACGTTCTCTTAAAAAGTGCGCTACGCCATCTTGATGGTGATGGCCTATAACTTCGTTGGCCAACTTTTTAATGACAGTTTTGGCGTTCTCGGGTGCATAACACTCATCTGCTAAATTAAACATTGTCTCATCGTTGTAACTGTCACCAAAACATATGACGTTGCTGGCACCTAGTTGCTCTTTTAAGGACTTCACGGCACTACCTTTGTTGGCTAATCGATGATGGACATCCATCCAACTATAATGATCGCCCTCTATAGCCGTGCCAGAGTAAGCAACTATTGAGTCAAACTCATTAAAATACTGCCAAAGCACCTGTATCAGATCGGTATCTCCGATCATGCTGATATTGGTAACTCGGCAATGTGTTTCAAACTCAGAAAGCGGCCTGAGTTTGAGATTGCTCTTCGCGTAGTAATTATCCACGAGGTCTTTTTCAATTTGTCGTTGAAGAGTGGGATAAAAAATAGTGTGTTGATGAAGACTATCTATGGTGTTGATAAATGGAGCTACCCCTTTCGAAAGTGAAAAATCAACAATAGTGTCAATGTCATTTTGACTGAGTAGATTATCCAAAGTTAGAGATTGGTGTTTCGGATCCCAGAGGGCTACGCCATTGCAGTAAATATGCGGCAGGTCAAAGTCATAGACATGAATAATTTGTTGGGCTGATGACATTGTTCTCCCCGTCGCCAAGGTGTGCGCAATACCTTTTTCCTTAAGCATCTGAAGAGTATCGAGAGTGAATGCAGATATTTCCGAAGATTTATTCAGTAAGGTGCCGTCTAAATCAAAAAATACTAAGTCCATTAAAGCTAGCCAAGTTCGTAAATTATAGTTACGCAGACCATCTCATTTTTGTTCACTTAGTGCAGTAATTCCCCATGATGAGCGGTTGGCTAGCGATGGGGTCATAAAATAAGGATTTCTGATATCAACATGCTGCTCGAATATAAGTAGTTTGTATTTAAAAAAGTGTACGTATTCCGTCGTGGAAACTCGTGGATTCTAGACATTAGCGGCGGTTAGAGAGCGCCGTTTCGATGGCTAACGAAAAGACTGCTTCTGCTCGCAAGCGTACATCGGATTATACTTTACCTATCATTTAATCCGATCTTTGCCTCATAGATCGATCAGGGCCACCCTTTTCGCGTATTTCACTTATTGGTCCTCACCGGATTGAGCTACTCATACAACTAGAATAGATCTTTCACCCTGTCTTATTGGTTCTGAGTAACAACAAATAGTTAGAGCATTGCTACGCGATTAGTCGGTATCGCCTTCGACACCTTCGTGCGACAAGTTACCGGAAAGCTCGGATTGAATTTCATCAAGGCTCTCTTTCTCGACGGCGATGATCTCGCCGCTAATAGCATTTACCTCAATTTCATAAGCTTGATCTTTCGTTCGGATGAATACGTCCCACTGAGTGTCAGGCTCGTCAAACCGAATGCCTATAACTTCTATATCTAGCGCACCAAGTGCATTTTCGATTGCTTGTTCTTCACTAATGTGAGTTGACTCTTCTACAGCATAAGTTAAAGCTCCTAAAACGCTAGCGGCAACAAAAACGATACTGCCTAAAATTTTATTCTGCATCGATAGCTCCTGACCTGTTATAAGTTATTGATTAAAATTAGAACTGTCCAATCCCCGAACTTTTACCTACCCCGACTAAGGGAGCCTTGATCTCAGCTTAGCTTCCATTACCAATCTGATCACTAAATTAAAACCTACTAAACCGAATGTGAATGAAATGTGCACGAGCGCTCTAAGCGCTGATCAGCAACGAACGTATTTGTTCACTCTTTGTTCATATTTAGAAAGTTACTATGATTCCATTGTTCAATCAATGAGGCTTAAAAATGAAATGTTTTTTACCCTCTACAGTACTATTTTGCTGTTCATCAGTGGTGGTACTAAACCTTGCCAATGCCAACGAAGTTGACTTACGGTCAACTCCATTTAGTAATTATCTGCAAGAAAGCTTTGATGATTATTTAAAAGAATGAACAGCGTTTCAAATAGTGATTTGCCATAAGGGAATCTTGGTGATTGTCCTGCTTCAACCACTTTGATGATGTGCATAGACAGAACGGTTAAGCCGATATTCATCGCTGAATAAACGGCATCAAATAGGATCATGCCAGAGCCGCTGACGATGCCTAATACCAATCCAAAAACGGCAAAGAATGTTGATGCAAATACTGAGAGTAAGAGAATTCTTTGTTCGCTCATGATGAAAAGTACTCGCTCAAAAACTCTGGAATGATGTGCGTTTTAAAATGCTCATAATATGCCGATTCGAATTGTGCTTGATTCCAGGTCCTGCCGAATGTGATCTCTGAAGAGCCAGCTTCATAGCATTCTACGTCAATGATGCTGTTGCTATTCTTGCAGATAGCGGTGACAGATTTACGAGCATAGATACCTTGATCAACGCACTCGTAAGCGTCTAATAAATTTAAGGTTTCTGGGTCAACGTTGTATAAAATTTTTCCGGTTACGGAAGCGTTTTTATCGGGTACGATAATTGGAGAAGACCCAAAACCTTCTTTTAATAAAATGCAGCGGCGATAACCATGTAATGTAGCTGGCGTCATTTGCCATTCCTTCTTGGTTAACTGCGCGAGAAGTTCGGGATACATTAATGTGCCGTATGCAAAAATATTCATGGTCTTCAATGCTTAAGGGTTGTAGTAACAATGTTTTCAATAGATGCCATAAATCACGCTGATTGGTCTCGTATCATGGATATTCAGCACAAAGCGTATGCGGACGACTATCCTGAATCAGTAGACGTGCTCAAAGCGAAATGGCTGCTTGCACCTGAGACGTGTTTAGCTATTCGTAATGACGAGGACTTGCTCGGATATTGTTTAGCGCATCCCTGGCCGATTAATGACACGCCTAAATTACATGTTGAGCTTAATGCTCTGCCGGAAACTGATGATCTATTCATACATGATCTGGCTTTGCACCCTGATGCAAGAGGTCAGGGGGCAGCCAAAGAACTCGTCTTAAGTGTGCTAAATATTGCACGCTTGAATCATTATAAGCAAGTGCATTTGGTGGCCGTACAAGGCTCAGAACAGTTTTGGTGCTCTTTTGGGTTTGAGATTTTGGCGGAGAGCCAGATTAGTGCAGGCTACGGAGATGAGGCCCTGTATATGTCTGTGCACCTTAAGTGAACGAGCTAGAAGGTTGATGCATTTTCGTGGTGCGTAAATATGGCTTTGTGTGTATTGTTTAAGGTGTGCGATTTATCAAACGTGAACTCTGACCGGTTTAATGTTTGTGAACTGATTAGTATTAGGATGTGCTGTTGCATAAATTGAACGCTTCTGTTTGATATAGTGACAACTTGGCAGCATCTTTGCATGCATAATAAAAAGCCGAAGAGCGATTGTTGTTTTTGGAGAAAATCATGGCGCCATCATTTGCCGATGATAAAAAAAATGTTCACCTATCTATTTCTCAAGTTGTTAAAGATTTTGATGGTTTCAAAGCTGTCAACGACGTTAGCTTAGATATCTATCAAGGAGAAATTTTCGCTCTGCTTGGTGCTTCTGGTTGTGGTAAATCTACTTTATTAAGAATGTTGGCAGGTTTTGAAAAGCCTACTTCTGGTGACATCATTCTTGATGGTCAAAGTATGTTGGATGTTCCTCCTTATGAGCGTCCGGTTAATATGATGTTTCAATCCTACGCTTTATTCCCTCATATGACGGTCGAGCAAAATATTGCCTTTGGTCTGAAGCACGATAATCTCTCAAAACCTGCGATTGCCAATAAAGTCGAAGAAGTATTAAACCTTGTTCGTATGACGGAATATGCGAAGCGAAAACCGCATCAATTATCTGGGGGGCAACAGCAACGTGTTGCGCTAGCGCGTAGCTTGGCTAAAGAGCCTAAGTTACTCCTGTTGGATGAGCCAATGGGTGCCTTAGATAAAAAACTGCGTACTCAAATGCAGCTTGAAATTGTCGATATCTTAGAGGCTGTTGAGGTGACATGCGTGATGGTAACGCATGACCAAGAAGAAGCGATGACTATGGCTTCTCGCGTCGGCATTATGGATCAAGGTGTGATTCGCCAAGTGGGCGAGCCAGTGGATGTATACGAGCATCCGAATAGCCGAATGACGGCAGAATTTATTGGCTCTGTGAATATTTTTGAAGGGACGCTATCAAAAGATGAGTCTGATCATGCTGAGTTAATCTGTGATGATTTGACCGTTGCCATTCATGCCTCGCATGGTGTGGTAGGTAGTTTGGGTATGCCAATGGCCTACGCAGTCAGACCTGAGAAAATCCAAATTAAGCGCCGTGCCCCAGATCAGCCTTGTAACTGGGCGAAGGGTACGATTAAAGATATTGCTTATCTTGGAAGCCATTCGATTTATCACGTTGAACTAGCAAACGGAAAAATTGTACTCGTATCAATGGCCAACAGTGATCGTTGGTCAGAAGTTGATGATGGTCCGCGCCTAAGTTGGGAAGATGAGGTGTATGTATACTGGGCTGACGATAGCGGAGTTATGCTGAACTCATGAATATCGCCCAAGTATTTACTCAAACACTGAAACAATCGGGCAAGAAACTGGTCGTTCTGTTACCGTTTTCTTGGCTGCTTGTCTTCTTCTTAATTCCCTTTCTGATTGTTCTCCAGATCTCTTTTAGTGAGTCGCGCATAGCGCAGCCGCCGTTTACGGACCTCACTAGTTTTGTTGATGACGTTTATACGATTAGTCTTAACTTATTCAATTACATTGATTTGTACGAATATGATCTTTATTTGAGTGGCTATATTAGTTCCGTGAAAATTGCGTTCACGGCTACAACCTTATGTTTGCTGATTGGTTACCCGATTGCTTATGCGATTGCGAAGTTGCCCCCGCACACTAGAAACCTCGCGTTGATGCTCGTCATCCTTCCATCTTGGACATCATTCCTTATTCGTATTTACGCTTGGATCGGTATATTGAAGCAAAACGGTCTAATCAATAATGCCTTGATGGGATTAGGTGTGATCGAGCAGCCTCTAGAAATTTTGCATACTCCGATAGCGGTTTACATCGGTATTGTGTATGCCTACTTACCGTTTATGGTGTTACCGATTTATACAAACCTTGTGAAGCACGATTCGAGTTTATTGGAAGCGGCTGCTGATCTTGGTGCAAGACCAATTGGTTCATTCTTCAAAATTACCTTGCCTTTGTCTGTCTCGGGCATTGTTGCAGGCTCAATGCTGGTGTTTATTCCATCCGTCGGTGAGTTTGTTATCCCTGAATTGTTGGGCGGTCCAGATACCTTGATGATTGGTAAATTGCTTTGGAGTGAGTTCTTCAATGCGCGTAACTGGCCTGGAGCATCTGCGGTGGCAGTAGTTATGTTGCTGTTACTTATTTTGCCGATCACGATCTTCCAGCGTTATCAGGCAAAAGATTTAGAGGAGCAGGCTAATGAGCACTAACAAGACCAATAAATTGTCTTGGGCAATCTTATTAGGTGGGTTTGCTTTTCTATACCTCCCGATTTTTATATTGATTGTCTACTCGTTCAATGAGTCGCGTTTGGTGACAGTTTGGGCAGGATTTTCGACAAAATGGTACGGCGAGCTATTTGAAGACGAACAAATGATGAGTGCCGTTTGGATGAGTTTGAAAATTGCATTTTTAAGTGCGAGTGCTGCGGTGGCATTAGGCACCTTGGCCGCGATCGCCTTAGTGCGATCGGGCGCATTTAAAGGCAAAACGCTGTTTACCGGAATGATTACTGCACCCTTGGTCATGCCGGAAGTAATTACGGGTTTGTCGCTTTTACTCTTGTTTGTAACGATGTCGCAAGTACTTGGTTGGCCTGAGGGGCGTGGTAGCTTAACGATCTGGATTGCCCATACAACCTTTAACATGGCTTATGTGGCTGTGGTTGTGTCTGCAAGATTACGCGAGCTTGATCGACGTTTAGAAGAAGCTGCGATGGATCTTGGTGCTAACAAATTACAAGTGTTTATCTACATCACTTTACCAATTGTTGCGCCAGCATTATTGGCTGGATGGCTATTGGCATTTACTTTGTCGCTCGATGATTTAGTAATCGCGAGTTTCGTATCGGGGCCAGGTTCTACAACCTTACCAATGGTGGTGTTCTCTAGTGTTCGATTAGGTGTGAGTCCAAAAATAAATGCATTAGCGACATTACTTGTTTTGGCCGTGGCAATGGCGGCCTTTATCGCATGGTGGTTCATGCGAAGAAATGAATTGCAAAGACAAAAGGAAATTCGCTCGGCATTTAGTCAATAAGCGAATGGGGCATAGATAAGACATTGATGTGTTCCAGAAAGGAAAATGACTCGGCAGAGCAGTTAAGGCAGAGTTAATTAAGATCTTCTTAAGGTGTAATCGAGGGAAAATTATGAAAGCAATAAAAAAACTAGCGTTGGCAACAGCGTGTGCGGTGGCTACAACAGGCGCTATGGCCGAAGAGAAAGTATTAAACGTTTATAACTGGTCTGACTATATCGCTGAAGATACTTTAGCGAATTTTGAAGCCGAGACTGGTATTAAGGTCGTTTACGATGTCTTCGATAGTAACGATGTTCTGGAAGCAAAACTGCTTTCAGGCAAGACTGGTTATGATGTTGTTGTGCCTTCAGCGACATTCTTGGCGCGTCAAATTCAAGCCGGAGTTTTCCAGCCACTTGATAAGTCAAAACTTCCGCAGTATGAAAATCTCGATGCACCGATGATGGAAAAGTTGACTTCGCATGATCCAGACAATGCTTACTCTATTCCTTACCTTTGGGGTACTACAGGCATTGGTATCAATGTGGGACAAGTTACAGAGCGTTTAGGCGAAGACATGCCTGCTGATTCATGGGATCTGGTTTTCAACCCAGAGATTGCGGCTAAATTAGCTGACTGTGGTATCACAATGCTTGATGCGTGGGACGAAGTTGTTCCAACCGTATTGAACTACTTGGGCGAAGACCCTAAATCAACTGATACAGCGCTTTTGAACGGCAAAGTAAAAGACACCCTTAGTGCAGTTCGTCCACACATTCGTTACTTCCACTCTTCGCAATATATCAACGACCTAGCAAATGGTGATGTGTGTGTGACAGTCGGTTGGTCTGGCGACATTCTTCAAGCGATGGATCGTGCTGACGAAGCTGAAAATGGCGTTGAAGTATCTTACGTAATTCCTAAGGAAGGCGCAGGTCTTTGGTTTGATATGCTCGCGATTCCTAAGGATGCAAGCCACCCAGAAAATGCACACAAGTTCTTAGACTTCTTGATGCGTAAAGATGTGATGGCGGGTATCTCAAACTACGTTTGGTATCCAAATGCGATCCCTGGCTCTAAGGAAATGATTGATGAGGAAATTACATCTGACCCATCAATTTACCCAACGCCAGAAGTAGAAAAGAATCTTTTCACTTTTCCTGTTTATGCTCCTAAATTTGACCGTGCCGGTTCACGCATGTGGACAGCGCTTAAGAGCGGCAAATAATACGAGCAGTGAATTGATACCTATGAAGAGCTAGTAAGGCTTCTTATACATAGGGAACTTCTAGGCCTCCATTGTTTCAATGGGGGCTTTTTTATTTTTAGACTTATCGAGCGCCCAATAGAGATGGCTTAAAAATTCTTAGGGTGGACTCATCGCACTTATTTTAGACAAAAAAATACCCGCGCCAGATTGTGCGGGTATTCGTTATTGATTGAAGTGTTTTACTTGAACTTCTCGAGCAAAAGGTAGTACCACATGCCAATGGCTAAGAACTGATTGCCGAGCCACTCAGAACCCGGTACGCGGATGTGAGAGCATTGAGCGAAGGTATCAAATTCATTCAGATGACCAGTGATGGCATTAGCCATAATTTCGGAGACAATGTGGCTTGTTGCGATACCATGTCCAGAGTAGCCTTGCGCATAAAAAACGTTTTCAGATAGCTTTCCGAGCTGAGGAATGCGGTTGATAACGATGCCCATCATGCCGCTCCACTGATAGTCGATGCCAACGCCTTTGAGGGCAGGGAAGGTGCGTTCAATCGCAGGTCTTAATTCAGCAGCTATATCTCGTGAAGGCTTGCCGCTATAATTTGCGCCACCTCCGAATAGGAGACGTTTGTCTGCTGTCATGCGGTAATAGTCGAGCACGAAACGACAATCATACACAGCAAGATCTTTCGGGTTTATTTGCTCAGCTAACTCGCCTAAGGGCTCAGTAGCAACAATACCTCCTGCCGCAGGGAAGATCTTTCCACTCATTTTGCTACGTTGAAGACGATGATAAGCGTTGCCGGCTAACAAGACGGTATTTGCTGTGACGACACCATTCTCGGTAATAACTTGAGGGCGTTGGCCCTGCTTGATGTCCATAACCAGTGTGTTCTCGAATATTTGTACGCCTAGTTGTTGAGCGGCAGCAGCTTCTCCCAAGCATAGATTGAGAGAATGCAGATGCATGTTCTTTTTATTGTAGAGCGCGCCGTGATAGATCTCTGTCTCTAGGTAGTCAGGAATATCGTTCTTCAGTAGAAGCTTGACCTGGTCTCCCATGCCATTTGCGAGAGCTAAGTCGTAACTTGCTTGGAGTTCTTTCATGTGGCTTGGTTTATAAGCTGCATGTAAATGGCCATATTTCAGGTCGCAATCGATATTATATTTTTGAACGCGTTCTTTAATGATGTCATGACCACGCCAACGCAGATTCCAAATAAAGTCATCGACATCTTTGCCTAGTTTGTTACGCATTTGCTTACGCATTGCTTCGTCGCCAGACAAACTACCGGTAACTTGACCTCCGTTACGTCCGGTCGCCCCCCAAGCAATTTTGTTCGCTTCTAATAACGCAACGTTCAAGCCTTTTTCTGCGAGCTCAAGTGCTGTATTCACACCGGTGAAGCCACCGCCGACGATCGCAACATCAACATCGATTGCTTGGTTTAGGCTCGGGTAATCGCTTTCTTGGTTGACTGTAGCGGTATAGTACGCGCCGCATCGTGCGGTATTTGGAGATGAATGAGACATGAATAAACCGTTTGATATATTTTACAAAATGTGTGCAGTTTTGCACGATTAAGAGGTTGTGACAAGTAATAGTTTGTATGCGGTTTGAGGAGGGAGAGGGTAACTATAATGTGAAGTTTAGGGGCCGATTTTTCGACCCCTAAATATTAATCAGACCTTCTTTAACTACGCGCTTTTCTTAATATCTTTCATCGCTAGTGCAGAAGCTGGCGATACATAAGCGTATCCAAGTGCTTCAGCGACGGGTTCGTTAGTAACCATGCCTTTGTGGACGTTAAGCCCCTCGAGTAAATGTGCGTTTTCTGTCAGCGCATGTACGCCTTTGTTTGCCAATGAAATCGCGTATGGAAGTGTCGCATTGGTCAATGCAAAGGTTGAGGTTCTAGCGACACCGCCAGGCATATTCGCTACACAGTAGTGAACAATGCCATCTACCTCATATGTAGGGTTTTCATGCGTTGTTGCTTTTGATGTTTCGAAACAGCCGCCCTGATCAATCGCGACATCCACCAAGACAGCGCCTTTCTTCATGTCTTTAAGCATGTCGCGGGTAATGAGCTTAGGAGCTGCTGCGCCAGGAATCAGCACGGCGCCGACCACTAGGTCTGCGTTTTTAATGTGTTTTTCGATTGCATCTGCGGTGCTGTATACAGTGTTCATTTGCGAGCCGTAGATGTCATCAATTTGCTTCAAGCGCTCAATGCTACGGTCAAGGATAGTTACGTTAGCGCCAAGTCCAGAAGCCATACGAGCTGCGTTTAGACCTACAACTCCGCCACCAATGACAACCACACTTGCAGGTTCTACGCCCGGAACGCCGCCGAGTAGCATGCCATTACCGCCTTGTGCTTTCTCAAGAGTATGCGCGCCGGCTTGGATAGACATGCGGCCTGCTACTTCTGACATTGGTGCAAGTAAAGGTAGGCCGCCTTTGTCATCGGTAATTGTTTCGTATGCAACTGCTGTCACGCCAGATTTTAAAAGAAGTTCAGTTTGCTTTGGGTCTGGAGCCAGGTGTAGATATGTGAAAAGAAGCTGATCTTCTCGCAGGAGCGCGCATTCTTGTGGTTGAGGCTCTTTTACTTTGATAATCATTTCAGCTTGCGCAAACACATCTTCTGCAGTCGCTACAATTTGTGCGCCTGCCGCAATATATTGCTCATCTTCTAAGCCAATGCCGGCGCCTGCACTTTTTTGCACAATAACAGAGTGGTTGTTTGCGATAAGCTCTTTTACACCCGCTGGCGTTAAGCCAACGCGGTATTCGTGATTTTTAATCTCTTTTGGTACACCGATAAGCATGTTCTCTTCCTCTTGATTCGTGTCATGTTCAAATACGAATAATGTTAGAGAAGAACGAACAGAATTATCTTCTTAATTGTAGCTCGAAAGAAAATTTTTCAGGCTAACCGTCTGTTATTTATATTTTTATTGGTTATATGTTCTTTATTATTTAATTTGAGAAGCATGTAATGATTTTATTAGATCGATAAATCTAAGGTCTCTTTGACTTGCTCCATCACTACATAAGACGTTGATTCTAAGACTCCAGGTAAGGTTAAAAGTGTTTCCCCCAGAAAAATTCGGTAGGCATTCATATCGTTTACTCGCGCTTTGATTAGGTAGTCAAAGTTACCCGACACTAAGTAGCACTCTTGCACTTGTTCAAGTGCTTGGGCCGCGGCATTGAAGCGTTTGAAAATATCGTCACTGGTTCTGTTCAAGCGAATTTGAACAAACACTAGTAGAGATGCGCCTAAGGCTTCTGGATCGAGCTGAGCGTGATAACCTTTGATGATGCCCTCGCGCTCGAGCTTTTTTACACGTTCAAAGCATGGCGAACTAGACAAGCCTACGCGCCGCGCCAGTTCAGCAAAACTAATACGCGCATCGTTTTGTAATTCGCGCAATATTTTTAGGTCGATCTTACTGAGCTGCATGATTAATCTCCTTTATTCATTGGGTCATGAAGTCTATTTTAGATGATTATGCCAATGAATGGATATAGTGCAGAATAAATGGCTGAAACATCTAACAAGTGAAGATGCTACGTACACATCCTGCGACGCAATAAATTTGTTTTTCTTTGTAAATCCGATTTCAAAAATTGCTCGTAATAGCCGATATTAAACGGCTAATTATTCGAATATATCTTTCAATTGGCTTGTCTTACTCTTACGGCCAATGTTATTGATTCAGTGGAGATCACAATGCGGCATTTGAATTACAACCACTTGCTTTATTTTTGGACTGTTGCGAAAGAAGGTAGCGTTGCGAAAGCTGCCGATATCCTCCATTTGACGCCACAGACTATCAGTGGTCAGTTAAAAGTGCTCGAAGACAGTATCGGAGAACCTTTATTTCAGCGTGTTGGACGTGGACTCGCTATTACTGAGACTGGACGCGTTGTAGAGCAATATGCAGATGAGATCTTTTCTCTTGGGTCTGAACTGACTCAGCGAGTGAAGAGTAAGCAGCCAGGCACTCCCATTAATTTCAATGTTGGGATCGTAGACTCGATACCTAAGTTAATTGCATACAAGATTCTTGAGCCGGCTCTAAGTTTTGAGCAGCCGATCAAAATCGTTTGTATGGAGGGAAAGCTAGAGTCGTTGTTAGGAGACTTAGCCGTCCATAAACTTGATTTGATTTTGTCTGATCGAAGTATTCCAACAGGCTTAAATGTAAAAGCTTACAGTCATGAGTTAGGCGAAAGTGATTTGACCTTTTTTGGAACACCCGCCCTGTGCGCGCAATACGAAGGTTCATTCCCCAAATTCTTAGATAATGCGCCTGTTTTGTTGCCAGTGAATAATCATGTCTTGCGTCGCAGTCTCGATGATTGGTTCGATCGAGAAGGCATTATTCCGAAAATCGTCGCTGAATTTGATGATAGTGCATTACTCAAAGCTTTTGGCGAGGCAGGCGCGGGCTTCTTCCCAGCGCCAAGTGCTATGCGTCGACAAGTTGAAACAATGTATGGGGTAAAGGCAATTGGAGAAGTGTCTGATGTATCAGAGCACTTCTTCGTGATTTCGCCAGAGCGAAAGTTAAAACATCCTGCGGTGGTGTCGGTTACCGAAACCGCGCGTTCAAATCTAGCTTCGATCAACCAGTCTGAGCAACTGTTGTAGGCTCATTGATTCCTCGTATTCTACGCAGCATTGAGCGTCTCGCTTTGGCGAAGATCTGCTCGATCGCTGCGCCACAATTCTCAAGTTCGAGTGCAATAGATATCTTCTGACCATTCGCTGGTATTACATCGAGCTCACAGCGATATACGGTGTCTTGAACGCTCGTTTGTTTGTCAATAAATAGATTCACTGACTCAATATCGTCTACAAGACTCCCTAGATGGATGTTGTAATACAGATCTATAGTGCGTTCCCAATATGCCAATACTTTTTCGTTCACGTTTAGGTACAGCATTACGAGCCTCCTCTTCAGCGTTTAACCAATGCTACTGAATGCGAAATAGCTTCTTCCATCAGTTATTAATCAACGATGAGTTCGAATACTTCGATCAATAATTGTTCGCTTTTATGATCATTTTTTTCGTTCTTTCGAGACGAATAAATCTTCTTTTTTCGAAGTGACGTGGATGACAGGATGACACCTACGGTTCACAACGATGGAGACTCGTAAATGAAGACTGTACATAAATACCTTCTCGAGAATGAAGGCAAGGACACACCCTTAAAGCTTAAGGAAGGATTCAAGGTTCTTCACTGTCAGCGAGTATTTGTTGATAAAGCCATTTACTTGTGAGTAGAAGAACCTTTGCCGGCGGAAACGCCTTCGGTAAATGAGACCTTTCGCATTGTGAAATCTGGCGACCCTGTTCCCGTATTAAGTCAGCATGTTGCTACGACAGTCGATGTTTATGCTCCCGAGGCATATCACGTATTTCAGGTGTCTCGTCAGATTGTTTCGACTGGAAACGAAGCCCCATCCACCATAGCGCAAGAAGCTAAAGCACAGCTGTATTTACCATTGAGAGCTTAATTTTGGAGGCCTTTAAGAAAGTTAATTACTTCCTCTATTAATCATCTCCACCTTTAGCGTAAAGCAACTCCCTCAACGTGCTTTACGCTTTTTTTTGGATTCATTTTTATAGACAGAATTTATCGATGATTTAGAGATATATTCGACTTTTTTGGCGTACTACTGATGCGTATAAAGGATTGCTAAACAAGCTAACAATGGAGATCGTTGTGACAAAAGTTTTTCGATAGATGGTTCAGCATGATGCTGCTGGAGGTGTGTTGTTGATTTGTGCTGCCCTATTGGCCCTTATCATGGCTAATTCGGGCATCAACATGTTCTATAGCGACTTCCTTAACATGCCGGTTGTCTTGCAACTAGGTGGCTTTGAAATAGCGAAACCGCTGTTGCTATGGATCAATGACGGACTCATGGCTTTGTTCTTCTTCCTTATAGGTCTAGAAGTAAAACGTGAAATACTAGAAGGACATTTGTCATCGAAGGATCAAATTATTCTTCCTGGTATAGCGGCAATAGCAGGGATCGGTGCTCCGGCTTTAGTGTATGTATTTTTTAATACTGGCGATGAAATCGGGCTAAGAGGTTGGGCGATTCCTTCGGCGACCGATATTGCCTTTGCGCTGGGTTTGTTTAGCTTATTTGGTAAGAGCTTGCCTTTAACCTTAAAGCTGTTCTTACTGTCTGTGGCTATCTTCGATGACATTGGCGCAATCGTTATTATCGCTCTGTTTTATTCTGCGGATTTGTCAGGTCTTTCTTTGTCTGTGGCGGGATTTGGCTTAGTCGGATTGTTTATCTTGAACCGTTTAAAGGTGAGAGCGCAAGCTGCGTATATCAATCATAGGTGTGGTTGTCTGGACGGCCGTATTGAAGTCAGGCGTGCATGCGACGCTTGCTGGTTTCATCGTCGCTTGGTTTATACCTCTCAATGTGAAGACTGAGCACGGGCATTCCATGCTCAAGCAAATGGAGCATGGCATTCAGCCATGGGTCGCATTTTTCATCCTGCCTGTCTTTGCGTTCGCTAATGCGGGTGTGAACTTGGTAGGTATTGGAGTGGAAGACTTGTTCCATCCCGTTACGATTGGCATCGCACTTGGGCTATTTGTTGGTAAACAAATCGGTATTTTTGGTGTGTGTTGGTTAGCAATCAAGTCAGGTATTACATCGCTTCCTAAGGGAACGACTTGGTTACAACTCTATGNTGNNTGTATTCAAAACAAGAAAGCTGTTCAAACCTTTTGTAGAAGACGAATTAAGCGACCTAGCGGGAAATGACCTCAAACTCATCGCACATCCGCACACTGAAACGCCGTGCCCTGTTCAATTAGATCCGAAACAGCCAGTGACCTTAGCAATTGGTCCAGAGGGAGGATTTACAAAATATGAGGTCTCGAAATTTTACGAACAACAGTTTGAGTCTGTGCATCTAGGAGATCGGATCTTAAGGACTGAAACTGCCGTCCCAGCACTACTATCAAGGCTTTACCCAGCATAAGCTGAGCAAAGCCTTAGTCCTAACTATGAGTAGCTCTGTTGTGCTCGCAGGTCTGGCACCTCTTGTTCACGACTCTTCACAATTACTATCGATCCCATCACGGCTGACAACAACGAGCCTAACAAAACTCCTAGCTTAACGCTCTCTTGATATGCTGCATCCATGCATTCAAAAGCAAGCGACCCGATAAACAAACTCATCGTAAAACCTATGCCGCAAAGAATACACACACCATAGAGTTGTAACCAAGTCGTTCCCTTAGGAAGCGATGTAATACCTGACTTGATTGCTAACCAACACACACCAAAAATACCGATTTGTT
>NZ_LWGF01001365.1:0-502 GCF_001635355.1 Oleiphilus sp. HI0125 | reverse complement strand
AAATTTGGCGGAACAGGATTAGGACTAACTATTTGCAAGCAGCTCGCTGAGCTAATGGACGGGGATATAACTGTTGAGAGTGATCTCGCTGAAGGAAGCGTCTTTACATTAGCATTCAAGGCCGAAATTGAAAGAAGTAATAGGTTTGATATCAGCCAGTTCTCAGACATCAATGCTCTAATCATTGACTCGTGTGAACGAACGGCAAGCGTTATCGAAAAACAACTCACAACATGGGGAGTCTCGTCTAAAAAACTCAATTCAGATGAACTTAAAGACGGAATTAAATCCTTTGATGGCGACATTTGCTTTCTGAGTAATCATGTTATCGGTCAAGAAACCAAGAATCTCATCGAGTCACTCCGCTCGCACAGCAATCATACTCACATTTGTATGCTGACTAAATTGGCTGATTTAAGGGGCGCCGATCAAATCAATAGTCTTGGGGCCGATAGTTATTTTCCAAAACCTGCAACGCATAATGATTTATATGACGCGCTTA
>NZ_LWGF01001364.1:0-789 GCF_001635355.1 Oleiphilus sp. HI0125 | reverse complement strand
ATTTTAGAGTCGCGTATTTCTTTTGATGGATAAACTCGAGCAAGCCGGGGTGTTTGTACAAATCAGCGCAGCCATCCTTATCGGGGGGACAAAATACCGAAATGTTGGGCTCTTTCCCCCAGCGGATATGAAACAAACCCTGTACGTGATCAGGATGAAAATGTGTTAGAAATATTGCATTCAGAAAAGACGCTTCAAATCGCTCGCCAATATCCATGATTCCTGCATCGATAAGGTAAGCCGCACCTTCAACTTCCAGCAATGCGCTAGCTGGCCTTCTCCTGAGTGAAGGATCTGATTTCGCTGCACTACAAACCGAACATTGGCAACCAAACAGCGGAACTCCGCCTGCCGCCCCCGTGCCCAAGAGCGTTATTTGCATAGTGATGCAGCCTCTTTGGCACAAAGTTTCCTTGTCACAATCATTTCAAATAGTTTCTCACCCGCCTTCTCCAAAGAATGATTATTTTCAACATAAGGAATGCTCTGGGATAGAAGAAGATTTTCGTCTTGCTGTGCTTTAGCAAGCCGTTTTTCAATCTGCTCTTCAGACTCCCTGCCACGGGAAACCAGGCGGTCTCGCAGTATGTTGGTATCAACATGAATCAATATCGGATACAGCATATCGAAACGTTTGCGCGCTACAGATAAATACGAGCGAGAGCCGTTAACCACTACACTAATCCCGCGGCTTAACCACTTTTCCACCTCAATGCCGATACCATAGTGTGTGCCATGACTGTACCAATCCATAGAAAAGAATCCCGCTTCTTTGCGATGTATAAATTC
>NZ_LWGF01001363.1:0-854 GCF_001635355.1 Oleiphilus sp. HI0125 | reverse complement strand
AACTGCGGTGACGAAACACCTAGATCAACCAATACTCCATCTGCCAACTCATCACCACGCTTAGCTAAATACAGTGGAATATCGACAAACGAGCCATGCTCTATCTCAAAACGGGCGTCTTCATCATGAAGTTTGTTTGCAACCGCAACAGCAGCTAGATCTTTATCAACTCCAACCACACGCCCTGATTCTGACAAACGACTTAAAATGAGACGGCTATGCCCACCTCTGCCAAAGGTTCCATCAACATATAGTCCTTCTTCATTGCCTATAAGGGCATCAACGGCTTCATTAAGAAGCACTGTAATATGGGCAGAGTCAGTCATAGCTATAGCGACAAGTTATGTAATTGTTCTGGAATATCATCATCAGACTCGTCAGCATCAAGCCAATCAATCCAACGTTGCNCACTCCACAATTCAAATTTCTTACCTTGACCAATCAACATGGTTTTCTTTTCAAGCCCAGCATATTCGCGCAGAGGCGTAGGCAAAAGAATGCGTCCATTTGCATCCATTTCTAATGGCGTTGCATAACCGATCATGAGTCGCTGAATTCTTCGAGAGGCTTTATTGAAACTAGGAAGTGCTTCGAGTTTAGGAAGAAGCTCTTGCCACTGATTTTCTGGATAAACCAACAAGCAACGCTCTTCGGTATGTGCAGTCACTACCACACGGCCACCACAAAAAGAAGACAGCGATTCCCGAATCTTCGTCGGAATCGCCATACGACCTTTTGCGTCCATGTTGATTGCGTGGCTGCCTAAAAACACCCTTCAAACCCCTGAATTATTATAATTTGGTAAAAAATACCAAAAAAACCCACCTTTCACTACTTTTTCCCACTATAGAAAC
>NZ_LWGF01001362.1:0-711 GCF_001635355.1 Oleiphilus sp. HI0125 | reverse complement strand
ATCGCGACATTTGAAGATGATGCTGGTGCATACGATCAGAAAGATGCAGATGGCTTTATCAAGCTAAATGCGCTTCGTTTGCGTATCGCCGCAGGCAAAGGTCGTGATTTGTCGTAAGTGATCTAAATGTCTGTCTTGAAAGTTAGAAGCTAAGACAGACTTTGAAAATAAAGAGCCCAGTCCCGAAAGGAACTGGGCTTTTTTCATTAGCTGATCAAGATGAGTTAGGAAATTAAACAAAATATGAGCGAATACAAAATTATCACGCAAGAGAGAGAGCATGGCTATGTGATACAAGGTAGCGATGTTTGTTTTGAGATTGCTATTGCATCAGAGGCGGGCGTAAGAAAAGTCTCTTCGGTATCTGCGTATGTAAATGCTGAGGACGATGATGCTGTCGACATTAACCGAGACGATGCGCTTAAGGTTGCTCAATTCGTGAAACAAATAGATCCAGATTTAATCCTGGGCGAATTAGTTCGCGGTGGATGGGATCAGCCAGAAAACGAACATTCAGAATTAGGCTGGTGGCAAACGGCTTAAGGGAGGCTCTGAGTTAATTCTGGGTGTTTGGAGTTGGGCAGAAACGGTCTGTCTCTGCACCGTCATTCCGTACACAGAAGCGTGCACTAAAGTTTTTCTGGGATAAAGTCAGGCTAATTCTTTTTTCCTGTCGGTGGCAACCCACAGCGCCTTAAGACCTTTGTTTCG
>NZ_LWGF01001361.1:0-672 GCF_001635355.1 Oleiphilus sp. HI0125 | reverse complement strand
AAGCCTTTCAATCCGAACATCAGACAAATGAAGATATATCTCAATACCTGTGTATTGTCATTTGTTACTTCGTTTTTTCCGTTGTTTTTCAACGGACTTTTTTTCACTACGAGAAACCCAAAGTACGTTTGAGCGCGTATAGCAGCACGACCCACGGAAATAAACGAAAACTCAATACGTGAAGAGGTAGATCGTGAATCATTATAAAGCGCCAATGGACAACATAAACTTCGTTCTTTTTGAAGTTCTTAAAGCCGGCAACATCGCAAACATCGAGCAATTTGCCGACGCGACAGAAGACATGCAGCGTGCTGTACTAGAAGAAGCTGCAAAATTGGCAGAAAACGTACTTCAACCGATCAATGCATCAGGTGACAGGGAAGGGTGTGTCTACGACCCAGAAGCGAAAACAGTAAAAACACCTTCTGGTTTTAAAGAAGCATACAAAACGTACCAAGAAGGTGGTTGGAGCGGTCTCGCTTCACCCGTTGAGCATGGTGGACAAGGTTTGCCACACTTCTTGAAAGTAGTAGTTGATGAAATGTGCTGCTCTACCAACTTATCGTTTGGTATGTATCCAGGTTTGTCTCACGGCTCTATTGACGCTCTGACATTGCACGGTAACGAACACCAGCAGTCTTACTATTTGCCGAAGCTTATTGCGGGCGAGTG
>NZ_LWGF01001360.1:0-1013 GCF_001635355.1 Oleiphilus sp. HI0125 | reverse complement strand
TCGATGGCGACATGGCCTTGGTCGAATAGAAAACCTTCCAGCATGTCCTGCAGTGCGCGCTTGGACAAAACTAAATCTGGATCAAAGGTGATTTTCGTCTCTTGATGTTGATCAAAAAGAGATTTAATCGTACGTAATTTTTGCGTACGACTTGGGTCATCTCCATCTGCCAAGTCATCTAGATAACGACACAGAGCATAAAGTTTAGAGACTGATTGGGACAATTCAGCGGAGAAAAATCGTGCCGCCCAGTTAAAGCTTTTACTGTGCTTGGCAATAGAATGCTTTGCATCGATCGCTTCGCCACGCAGTTGCTTAAGACTGAGCTGTAAAGTGTCCATTTACACGCACCGAGCTATGTTTGGCTAAGCTAGTTTTGAGTAATGACTCGGCCACTTTTGCAGAACTGATGACTCCTGGTAGTCCCGCACCAGGATGAGTGCCCGCACCGGTTAGGAACAAGTTATCCAGCGATTCGCCCCGATTATGGAAGCGAAACCAGGCTGATTGATAAAACAGGGGGGCAATTGAGAAGCCGGCGCCAAACTCACTGTTGTAGTTTTGCTTGAAATCGAGCGGAGTCATCGCAAAAACTGATTCTGCGTTTTCTTTAATGCCTGGCAATATGGTCTCATCTAAGCGTTGCAGTACGCGCGCTTGGAACATTTCACGCACTTCATGCCAATTTATCTCCGATTTTAGGTTAGGAACCGGCACGAGGGCATAAAAACTGTCACAGCCCGTTTTGGCAAAACTCGGATCCGTCGCGGTGGGACGATGCAAATAGATAGAGATATCTTCAGATAAGTTACCATGATGAAAAATGTCATCAAGAAGAGGTTTGTAGGCCTTCCCTAATATAATTGTATGATGTTGTACCGAGGGGTATAGCTTTGGGCTTCCGAAAAATAAAACAAATAAGCCCATCGAGGGCTTAGCAACTTTTCGACGTATTTTGGCGATCCGAGAAGCATGGTCGGGTAACAGTTTGCGATACAAATAAAGTGGGTCCA
>NZ_LWGF01001359.1:0-758 GCF_001635355.1 Oleiphilus sp. HI0125 | reverse complement strand
AAGAACGCGGACGAGACGGCTACTGCTTCTTTACTGAAGAGTTGAATGTTAGAGCCAGCCATCTTATGGAGATTGAGCACGAGATTCGCCATGCACTAAGCAATGACGAGTTCTATCTTCATTACCAACCTCAAATCGATTTAAAGACAAACAAAATAAACAGTGTTGAAGCGCTCATTCGCTGGCGTCATCCAGTTAAAGGTGAAATTTCCCCCAATGACTTTATCTCTATTGCTGAAGAAACCGGACTGATCGTCCCGATTGGCGACTGGGTTTTAAAGAAGGCATGTAGCGAAATTCATCAACTCAACCAAGACTCTGGCTTAGATTTACGTGTTGCAGTTAACCTATCAACACGACAATTCACTGACTTACGCCTAGTCAATACGGTGAATAATGCACTAGAAACAGCAGGCATGCCTGCCCGTAACCTAGAGCTAGAAGTCACCGAGAGCATGCTCATGCAAGACATGGAAACAGTGATCGATCAATTGAATCGCATCAAGGCTTATGGCTGTACCGTAAGTATCGATGACTTCGGCTCCGGCTACTCCTCATTTAGCTATCTGAAAAGTTTGCCAGTCGACATACTCAAAGTAGATCGTGAGTTTGTACGCGACATACCAGAAGATCTCAATGCCATGGANATCACATCAGCGATCATCGCCGTTGCGCACAAACTAAACTTGAAAGTAGTTGCCGAAGGCGTTGAGAGTGAAGATCAGCGTGACTTCCTAGACATTAACAAATGTGATTTC
>NZ_LWGF01001358.1:0-697 GCF_001635355.1 Oleiphilus sp. HI0125 | reverse complement strand
CTGAATCTGATAAACCGTCACCATCACTGTCCGCTGAACGCATATAAGAGACAACTCGGCTATTTGAAGGGTTTGCGAGATCAATACTTAACTCATCGAGATTAGGAATGCCATCCATATCAAAATCATCGGGATTCCCTTGGTCTCTCGCACTACACGCCGGATCATAAATAAAATAGTCTTGCGAGTTTTTAACTCCATCCCCGTCAAAATCTTGATCAGTTGATGGTACAAAACCGTAGCCAATTACGGCTGAAGCAAAATCATCGACGAACTTGTCACCCACATTATTAGGCTTAGATGGGTCTGTTTGATGGATAGAAAACTGGATCGAACTACCTACAGGTAAAGACTCTATACTTAATTGCGGCTGGAAATTTTCATCATCCGCAACAAATTGACCGTCGACAGACCATAAAGGTATCAAAACTTCAAAAATACTTGATGCAACAGTTTCAGCAACCGAAATTATATCGCCCTGCCCATAAAAACTATTGTCAAACTCAAGAATAGAGGCTGCGTTTAAAGGAACTGTAGCTACAGATACAGCAGGTGTTAAACCTTCTATTTCACCAATACGATAAGAATATCCAACTGTTAACTCCTCATTATATAAGAGCTCTGTTTGGATATCGTAGCCATTAACGGGATCTAGATTTTCATTAAGTAAAACAGTTCCACCTGCATACCATCGAGG
>NZ_LWGF01001357.1:0-891 GCF_001635355.1 Oleiphilus sp. HI0125 | reverse complement strand
CAGCCAAATATTGAGTTGCTCTAAAGCACCGCCTTCTTCACGAGCTGCGCGTTGCGAGAGGGGAATTACCCAGTCAAAACGAGAAAGCTCCCAGGTGCTCTTAATATCTCGACCTGGTTCTACAAAGTCCGGAATCAACCACCAAGGCTTAGCGGTGTGTTCGAAGACAGTTTTACTAAAAGGATCATAGAACCAGTTGGGTGGGTTTGTAGAGTTATAAGGAACGGTGCAAGAACCGAAGTAACACAAAGCACTAACACTTTTGGCACTTCCCGGTCCCTTTACATCCCACTGAGTATTACCATGCAGCGTCGCTACTTTATCGGCGCTTGTGCTTGAAGGCTTGAAAAATGGCGCTTCAGGTATAGAATGATTAAGGCGCTTTACCGGGTTCAGACCAGACAACAGACTCACACGATAGACCACCGCGCGCGCTACGCCCACTAAGCCCAAAGCTTTTACTGCTTTTAACTTCTGAGAAAACAAGCTAATCCTCGAACTCACTCGCAAGCTCTAATTTGCTCTACCGCCTCGAGCGACACTTCAGCCACATCAATAATCTCATCGTAAGAGATAGGTGAAGCCGCCCCGCTCTTGATTGAATCAAGAAATGCTTTAACACAAGCCTCTTGCCCTTTATCTTGCTTCCAAGTGTTGAGTTTTTTAAAGCCTGGCCAGCCAAAGCCTTTTAACTTTCTAAAGTTATCAAGCTGCAAAACTCGCCCTGCAGTGAATACCTCAACCCGTTCCTTTGGAAAAGAAGAGTGGCCATTTGCAAGGTAGTGAATGGTACCGAAAGAACCATCTTCAAAAGCTAGATTAATAACCGCTTTGTCCTCAGTAACATCTACTCCGTCAACAGCCCCCATACACTGAGCATGTACAGATTTA
>NZ_LWGF01001356.1:0-2415 GCF_001635355.1 Oleiphilus sp. HI0125 | reverse complement strand
ACAATCGCATCGCATTTTGCTTTCAATTCTTGCAAGCGATATTGCGCGGTAAACAAGGCCGCAGCACTTGCATTCTTGCCTGGTTCGATGATCTCTCGCACAACTGGGAACATTGCTTCAGGTTGCTCATCAATTAAAGGTTGTGTTGCCAAGTAACGCTCAGTTACCCAAGGTCCCTCGTATAACAATTTCGCAGCTTCAACAAAGGGCGAGAAGTCGAGCTCTTCAATCTGAGCACCGTCATCTTTAATGCGTTCTACAGTCGCTAAATACGCATGCTCGTATGCTGCGTCACCGAAGAATTCGAGCTGATCTGATTGGATGACTCCGATTTTCAAATCCCCTGCACGCACACCATATTGCCGTGTTTGATTAGGATAAGGATTGGCACGACTATAGCCGTCATTGTCATCAAGCCCTTCTGCGACCGACAAAACTAAGTTCGATTCATCTGCGTTCAGCGCAAAAATCGTCATGCAATCTAAGCTACGACACGCTGGCAACATGCCGCTGGCAGACAACAACCCTCGTGTTGGTTTAACGCCATATAAGTTATTCAGGCAGGCCGGCACGCGTCCTGAACCGGCGGTGTCAGTGCCTAAACTGAAGCTTGCTAGGCCTAAGGCGACTGACACAGATGAACCCGCGCTTGAGCCACCACTGATGTACTTCGCATCGAAGGCATTACGACATTCACCGTAGGGCGAGCGTGTGCCATTTAGCCCTGTGGCAAATTGATCCAGATTCGTTTTACCAACAGGTATGGCGCCTGCTTTGATAAGTTGATCGACCACAAACGCAGACTCATCGGGTGTGTAGGCGAAGGTTTCACAGGCGGCTGTGGTCGGAATACCTGCCAGATCAATATTGTCTTTGATCGCGAACGGAACGCCCCACAAAGGCAGAGAATTGACGTCACCCGCTTCCAGTTTGCTTAGGTAGCGATCAAGCTCGGCGTCGCTTAATAAGTGAATCCAAATATTCCGATCGCTATAAGCCTCTGTGCGCTCACGAATATCTGCCAATACTTGTCTAGGCGTTGTGGTTCCAGCGGCATAGGCCTGCTTGAGTGTTTCGATGCTTAATGGTGTGATGGTTTGATCCGCAATCGCTAGGTTTAAACTATTCATTACTACTGTTCTCTTTGATTATTCTGTTCACGTTTTTTAGACAGGCACACCTTTGCGTCTTAGTGCTCTTCGATCACTACTAAGGCTTGTCCTGGCGACACGCGCTGACCTTTATCTAGTAGCACTTGTTTGACGACGCCCGAGCTTGTCGCATGAACAGGAATTTCCATTTTCATGGACTCTAAAATCATCAAGACCTGACCTTTAACAACTTCTGAATCCGACGTAATCTCGCTCTGCCAAACACTCCCTGATACAGGGCTGTCTACAACAATCTGCCCTTCCTCCCAGCTCGTTTCACTCAAATCGAGATTATCTTCAGCCACTTCGAAGTTAAACTGTCCTGTACGATGCCACTCTGCCAACTCCGCTTCAAAAGCGGCTTCGCGTTTGCCCTTAAAGGTATCAATGGATTCTTGATTCTCGGATAAAAACGCTTGATATTCAGATAGGCTGAATGAGCCTTCTTCAACTTTGATCGGGTAAGTGCCAACAGGAAATTGCTCACGAATTGTCATCAATTCGTCGTGAGAAACCTCATAGAATCGAATTTGATCAAAGAAGCGCAAAAGCCAAGGTTTCTCGAAAAACTCGGTCTTCCTGTAGCGATTCCACATTTGAAGCGTGCGGCCAACAAACTGATAACCGCCCGGCCCTTCCATGCCATAAACACATAGATATGAGCCACCGATGCCAACAGAGTTTTCGGCTGTCCACGTGCGCGCTGGATTGTACTTTGTGGTCACAAGACGATGACGGGGATCGACAGGCGTGGCAACCGGCGCACCTAAGTACACATCGCCTAAACCCATCACCAAGTAAGAGGCATCGAAGACAATTTTCTTCACATCATCAATGCTTTCTAGCCCATTGATACGGCGAATAAACTCTAAATTACTTGGGCTCCACGGTGCGTTTTCACGAACGGTTTGATCGTACTTTTCAATCGCCAATCGACAAGCTTCGTCATCCCAAGACAGCGGCAAATAAACCGTACGCGATGGTACACGTAAAGACTGAAGTCGTGTTTTCAAGGCATCCTCTGCTGACTGCAAGTGCAGCATCAACACGCCTAAAGACAGGGTCTGACTGTCATAGTGCACTTGAAGAGAACGGATTCCCGGAGTGAGTTCAAGCACACCTTCTATGTCTGCATCTTGCAAGAATTGCATCAAAGCATGCGCTCGAAAACGTAGAGCAATATCTAAGCTCTGCTCACCATATTCGACCAACAAGAACTGATTACCGGCGACACGATATGTCACCGCAACGCCATACTCTTCAG
>NZ_LWGF01001355.1:0-30973 GCF_001635355.1 Oleiphilus sp. HI0125 | reverse complement strand
CTAACGTTAGAGAAGCGCGTGACTTTGCGCTAGCCTTTGTAGCTTCTGTTGTTGATCAAAATGGCAATATCGTAGCGATGTCAGAGCCATATGATGCTGAGAAGCATAGTCCAGTGTCGGCAGCTGTTGTTGCGGATGCTCCTGCTAACGTAGCTGTGACCGCGACACCATCTGCGCCAATAGATCAGGGTTTACCGACTATTGATGCGCTTAAAGTGCTTTGGGATCAAGCATCAAGCGAAGAGAAAAAAGAATTTCTAAAATGGGCGTTTAAGTAAGTTTTATTCGCCTTGCTTCGAGCTTGTAGTGGATGAGAATAGTCCGCTTACAAGCTCACTTGCATCGTCAATAATGCCGCTTACAAATGACCGGCTCTCATCCTCTTTTTCTTCAAGTGCTGTATGTTTCAATTGATCTATACGTTCCAGCGCTTCTTCCAAGTAACGAGAAAATGGCTTCTCTCCGTTGAAGCGATCTGGACAATAGGTGCAGTTGATATTGTATTCGCCGTTATAACTGATGATGGTGATCGTTAAGCCAATTCCATCAAACAATGGGCTGCTGCATGACAAAGAAACTAGTTCGTTTTCTTCTAAATACAGAGGGAATTGTGGGCCTGGAATATTGATGATTGGGAGGTTGAACATCGGCTTAAACTTTTGAGCCAATAAAAATTCTGAGTATACGCGAGCAGAAAGTGAGGCCATATTGCTAGGTACAAGCTCGGTTAGTCTGTTCGCAGATATAGCGTCGTCATAATGATTGGAGCTTGTGGCCATCGAATGAATCTGGCGAATTCGACGAATAGGGTTTGATTCATGGGTGATTAACGAAAACAAACTAGCAGTGAGTTGTTTTCCAGATTTATACGTAAGGCTTGTTGAGCGCACTGAGATTGGAGAAAGTGCAATCAGCGGAGCCTTCGGAAGAGCGTTATTATCTTTTAGGTAGCTATGAAGTGCCTCAGCACAGACTCCAATAAGAATGTCGTTGGTCGTGACATTATTGAGCTCTTGTCGCAGTGTGCGAATAGAAGAGAAAGACAAGCGTAAGTTGTCGCTGACGCGCTTGCTTGAGACCTTCTTATTTAGCGGGGTGCTCGCTACGCTTAATAGTGCGGAGGGAAGATTTAAACGCTGCAGTTTTTCGTACAGAACGCTGTAAAACGCTGAAGATGCAGTATCTTTGAGCAAGTTTGCGATGCTCGATGGAATGGAAAGAGCTGTGTTATAGGCCGCCTCAATCAAAGATGCTGTTTCAGGTAGTTCAGTGGGCACCCATGGCTCTGGTGTTGTAAGCTTTTGAACATGCGGAGAGACATCTAATAGCTGGCTGAGAATGTCTTCACCCGTTGAATGGTCAAGTGCTGAGATGTGTGTAACGAGGATAAGCGCAAAGTGTTGCTTGGAGTATCCTGACTCGCTATCTAAACCGTCAACATAATAAACTTGCCACAAAGGTTGGTGGCGCTCGAGCGGTGTATTGAGTATTTTGGCGGATAGTTCTTCAAGGCTGCATGGGCTTTGAAGGGTGTTAAGTTGGATGTGGTGTACATGATTCTCCAAATCAAAATTTGGGTCGTCACACCAGATCGGAAATTCGTTGTTTAATGGCGCCTCAACAAGTTTCTGACGCAAGAAAATTTCATTACCAAGCTTGTTTGCGATAAGGGCTTTGATTCGCTCGAAGTTAAATTTCGAGCGAATACTCTTTTTCTTGAATATATAAGTGCCGCCAACTTGCAATGGTGCTCGGCTACTTTCCAAAAATAGAAACGAAGCATCAAGCTCGGATAAAGTTCGCATACATTTAAGCCTTGGTTATTTTAGTTTGTGCTTATTTATTTCTATTTACGCTAATTTCCGCTAAGTGAATGAGGCAATCACAATAGATATTGTTGCCTAATTGTTTGGCAGCCTTAATTGCGTCGTCTTTGCATCGCTCTGCAGCTTCTTGAGTATATGCGAGAGCGCCAGTGCTTTGAACAATGTTAATGACTTCTTCAATCATATTGCCATCGCCTTTGCGGATAGCTGTTCTGATTGTGGTGATTTGTTCTTCACTGCCGACTTGCATGGCTTGTATTAGCGGGAGTGTTGGTTTTCCTTCGGCTAGGTCATCACCAATGTTTTTTCCCATTTCTTGAGCGTCGCCAGTGTAATCAAGGATGTCATCGACGAGTTGAAATGCGAGTCCTAGTTTTAAACCGTATTCTTTTGCAGCATTGATTGTTTGTTCGTCGCAATCTGCCAACGTAGCGATGCCCCGCGAAGCCGCAATGAATAGCATTGCAGTTTTACTCTCGATAACGTCGTAATATTGTTGCTCAGAGATATTTGGGTTTTTTGCATTCATTAGCTGAAAGACTTCGCCTTCAGCGATAATGTTTGTTGTGTTGGCAAGAATGCCCATTAGCTCAACACTACCGATATCTACCATCATTTGAAAAGCGCGTGAATAAAGGAAGTCGCCAACCAACACGCTCGGGGCATTTCCCCAGTTTGCGTTCGCAGTGGCTTTGCCTCGACGCAATTCTGATGTATCGACCACGTCGTCGTGAAGTAAGGTTGCGGTATGCAAAAACTCAATGATTGTTGCGAGCTTTACCGCATTATCGTTGTTGTAGTTGAGTGCTTTTGCGGTCAAGAGCGTGATAAGTGGGCGCATGCGTTTGCCACCGCTCTCAATAATATATTGTGCGATTTTTTCAACTAAAGGAACGCGAGATGATAGTTGATCGAAAATCAGGGCGTTGACTGCGTCGAACTCTTGCTCAACGCTCTGGTAGATGTCTTTTAAGTGCATTTAATCGTTCAAATTTTTGTAGAGTTTTGCTGCTTATCTATCGATGCGGTGCAAATGCTATGGTTCGGTGTGTCGAGTGTCAAGATAAGTTCTTATTAGATTGGCTTCAGTGTTGCATTTGCTTTCTTGTTTTATTAAAATCACGCGCCCCTCAAATACGAGGTTGTTCTCTGTTATAGGGTTGCCGAAGAGCTTCCTTTAGAAACAGATGTGAAAAAGCCGCGCTTTAAGAAACAACGGCAGGGTAGATTCTGATCTATCAGTTGAGGGTTATTAAAATTGGAGAACATAAATGTACGCAGTTATCGTAAGCGGTGGTAAGCAGCACCGTGTTACAGAAGGCGAAGTACTTAAGCTAGAAAAAATTGAGCTTGAGACAGGCGCTAAAGTAGATTTTGATCGAGTATTGCTTGTAGCGAATGGCGACGATGTAAAAATTGGTGAGCCAAACGTGAAAGGCGCTAAAGTGACAGCAGAAATCGTTAGTCACGGCCGTCATGACAAAGTAAAAATCATGAAGTTCAAGCGTCGTAAGCATCACATGAAGCAAATGGGTCACCGTCAGTGGTACACTGAGGTGAAAATCACTGGTATTAAAGGCTAAGCTAAGCGTTTGCACCTAGTGCGAATCAGATAGCGAAAGGAGTAATCTAATGGCTCACAAGAAAGCGGGTGGTAGTACCCGGAACGGTCGCGATTCCGAGAGTAAACGCTTAGGCGTTAAGCGCTTCGGCGGCCAAGTTGTTTCAGCAGGTAGCATTATTGTTCGTCAGCGTGGCACACGTTTCCACGCTGGTACTAACGTTGGTTGTGGTAAAGACCACACTTTGTTTGCAACTGCAGACGGCGTTGTTCAGTTTGTTACAAAAGGCCCTCAAAACCGCAAGTACGTAGAAATCGTAGCAGCGGAATAAGCTTGGTCTTATCAAAAAAAGCTCCGCATTGCGGGGCTTTTTTTTTGCGTTTTTGTAGCGCATGAAAAACTAGCAGTTAAACTGAGTCAGTGGCTTGTAGATAGAGCGGAAAAATATGAAATTTGTAGATGAAGCAACGATATCTGTTGAGGCAGGAAAAGGTGGAAATGGGTGTTTAAGTTTTCGTCGCGAAAAGTATATCCCTAAGGGTGGTCCAGATGGTGGTGATGGCGGTGACGGCGGATCTGTGATTCTCGAGGCTGGGCAAGGTATTAATACGCTTATTGATTATCGCTATGTTCGACAATATCGAGCTCAGTCTGGTGAAGGTGGTAAAGGGCGAAATTGTACCGGCGCAAAAGGTGAAGACTTGGTATTAAGTGTGCCTGTCGGTACGAGTGTCTTTGATGTTGATACTGAGGAAGTGCTTGGCGATTTGACTGACATAGGTCAGCAGTTAGTTGTTGCGCAAGGTGGCTGGCATGGTTTGGGAAATACTCGCTTTAAATCAAGTACTAATCGCGCTCCTCGACAAACATCGCCGGGTAAGCCGGGTGAGAAGCGCAACCTCCGTCTTGAATTGAAAGTACTTGCTGATGTTGGTTTGTTGGGTCTGCCTAATGCAGGCAAATCTACATTGATTCGTTCGGTATCTGCCGCGAAGCCGAAGGTCGCGAACTATCCCTTTACAACGCTTGTTCCTAATTTGGGTGTCGTGCGTGTTGAGTCTCACCGAAGTTTTGTGATGGCCGATATACCAGGTTTGATTAAAGGTGCCTCGGAAGGTGCGGGTCTTGGTATACGTTTTCTGAAGCACTTAGTTCGTACCCGTTTGCTGCTTCATGTTGTCGACATGGCTCCATTTGATGGGAAAGAGCCTCTAGAGGCGATTAATGAGATCGTTGGTGAATTAGAGGGGTTTAGTCCGACCTTAGCCTCAAGAGAGCGTTGGTTGGTCTTGAATAAGCTCGATATGGTTCCAGAAGATGAGCGAGATCAGCGTTGTGATGAGTTGATAAAAGCGTTGAATTGGACTGGTCCAGTTTACAAAGCGTCAGCTTTGAATAATGAGGGCTTAGAGCCTCTAGTATGGGATATCATGCGTTGGATTGAAGAGCGAGCTGAGGCAGAGTCGAATGATGAAGAGTTGGCTCAGATGGAAGCTGGTCTGAAAGAGGCGATGCAGAAAGAAGCGCGTCAGCGTCTTGAGGAATATAAGGTCGCTCGAAAAGCGTCGCGTGCTAGCGAAGATGATGAAGATGACGACTTTGACGATGATGATTACGACGTTGAAGTTGAGTATGCGCCATAAGAGGTTGTCGTGCTAGATAGTAAGAGTATCGATGCGGCTCGTAGTAAGTTGCCTGCCGCAAAGCGAATAGTAGTTAAGATTGGTAGTGCGCTGTTAACGGACGATGGTCGAGGTCTCGATAGGGCGTCCATCAAAAAGTGGGTTGCTCAGATGGCGGCTTGTCGTCAGTCTGGAATCGAGCTTGTTTTGGTGTCCTCTGGTTCGGTGGCAGAGGGTATGGTGCGGCTTGGTTTGGATGCTAGACCTGAGCAACTTAATTTATTGCAGGCTGCTGCTGCGGTTGGTCAAACAGGGTTGGTCAATGCTTATGAGGAGTTCTTTCGCTCTCATGGATTAGCGACTGCGCAGATTCTACTGACTCATGAAGATTTGTCAGATCGTAAGCGTTATTTGAATGCTCGAAGCACGATCACAACCTTACTTGAAATGGGTGCGGTGCCTATCATCAATGAAAACGACACGGTTGTGACTGATGAAATTCGTTTTGGCGATAATGATACTTTAGGTGCTTTGGTTGCTAACTTAGTAGATGCTGACGGCCTGATTATCCTGACTGATCAGGATGGTATGTTTGATAAAGATCCTCGTGTTAATTCTGATGCTAAGCTCCTGAATGTTGTCCGTGCACAAGATAAGGCGCTTGATGCTATGGCGGGTGGGCGCTCTGGGGCTCTTGGTCGAGGTGGTATGGCAACCAAGTTGCGGGCTGCTAGATTAGCTGCGCGTTCAGGTGCATATACAGTTGTTGCTGGTGGGAAGATCGATGAAATCATCTCTCGCTTATTACAAGGTGAGCATCTGGGTACTGTGTTTGAGTCGAATACCGATCGGCAATTAGCGCGTAAACAATGGCTTGCAGGCCATTTGCAGACAAAGGGAAGTTTTACGCTTGATGATGGTGCGGTAAAGGCGCTTAGTGCTGGTGGCAATAGCTTGCTTGCTGTCGGTGTTGTTGAGCTTTCTGGTGATTTTAGGCGAGGCGAGATGGTGCGTTGTATTGATGTTGCTGGCAGAGAGGTAGCTCGGGGACTGAGTAATTATAGCGCGCAAGAGGCGGTGAGGATTTTGGGTAAAGCGAGTTCTGTAATTGTTTCAGAGTTAGGTTATTGCCATGAGCCAGAGCTTATTCATGCTGATAATTTAGTTCTAACTTAAGAGTAAGCAAATAATTTAGACATAAAAAAAACCGAGCAAAGCTCGGTTTTTTTATGTCTGCGTCGAATTAAGCTTTAAGCGCTTTAACTCGTGCGTTGAGACGGCTCTTGATACGAGCAGCTTTGTTTTTAGGGAACAAGTTCTTGTTCACCATGCCGTCGATAAGAGGTACAGCAGTTACATATGCTGCTTGGGCGTCATCGTAGTTGCCGCCAGCAATCTGTGCGTCAACTTTCTTGATGTAAGTGCGAACCATAGATCGTTGGCTTGCGTTGCGTTGGCGGCGTACTTCTTGTTGACGCGCGCGTTTCTTTGAAGATGGGGAGTTAGCCACCGTAATGCTCCTAAAATTTCGCGAAAATATTCAAACTAGCTGACTCAAAACTGCGAAATCGCTTACTTTTTGAGCCTACGTTAAAAAAGGACGCGAGACTATGCCGTTTTAATTACTTAATGTCAAGGCTTCAGTTGGCCTTGAATGTTAAGTGTTGTTGCCTTGTTGAAGAGGAAGGGCTTTGCCTCTCCCGTCAACTTATTAAGTGAACTTCTTTACGCCACCATTTTTCCAATTAATGCCTCGCAAGTGCCCTTATCCATATACTTTGGTACCGGGTAATTTGCATGTGCTTCTTCCAGAGCAAGCTTCGCAATGCGCGGGATGTCTTCTTTTTTAAGGCTATCAAGTGTCTCTGGGATTTCGAACGACTGCAACATGCTACGTACTCTAGCTATAAATTTATCAGCGAGTTGTTTGTTGCTTTCTCTGCCTGTTTTTAAAGCACTAGCTTTTGCAAGTTCAGCAAGCTGAGGAATGATGTCGCTTTTCGAATAGTCCAATATGTGTGGTAAGACGATCGAATTGGCGAGACCGTGAGGCGTTGAGTATAGAGCGCCAAAGTTATGCGCAATAGCGTGTACATAACCAACACCTGCTTTTGTAAATGCTAGTCCTGCATAATATGACGCCATGGCCATATTTTGGCGTGCCTCAAAGTTTTTTCCGTCATGTACTGATGTTTCTAAATTTTCCATGATGAGTTTGGTCGCTGCTAATGCGTAACCACGTGTCTCATCCGTAGCATTAGTGGAAATGAACGACTCGATTGCATGAGTTAAAGCATCCATACCTGTTGCCGCAGTGACAGCAGGCGGAAGGCCAAGCATTAATTTACCGTCTAATGCCGCCATGGCTGGTACAAGCTTTGGATCAATGATTGGCGATTTTTGATGTGTATCTGGATCTGAAACGACCGAAACAATTGTGACTTCAGAACCTGTGCCTGCGGTTGTTGGCACAACGAATAACGGTAAAGGTGCTTTTCGGATTTTAAATAGCCCAGCCATTTTTTCGAGAGACTTATCGTTTGTAGCTCTTGCAGCAATGGCTTTACTTGCATCAATAGGTGAGCCTCCACCAACAGCTAAAATCCCTTCGCATTTGTTTTTCTTGAGAATACTCAAGCCTTTTTCGACTTGATCATAAGTAGGGTCTGGAAGAATGCCGTCGTAAATAGTGACATTGATACCTTGTTCTTCTAGTTTTGCTTGAATTTTGTTGAGCAGTCCTATTTCTACAAGCACTTTGTCTGTGACAAGCAATAGCTTTTTGATGCCTAGGTGGTGAATGGCTTCACAAAGTTCTAGTGATGAGTCCGCGCCGGAAAAAAGAGTAGGCTTTGGCATTGGGATAACGGCGGCCGCCACTTTAAGAGCTTTGGTTAGGCCTTTGTAGTATTGAACTTTTACTGGAAATAGCATGGATTTACTCGTCTAAATGAAATAATACAAAACGCGTGATTATGCGTATCACTTAAAATTAGAGTATATGCTCTAATTTTAAGAATGGAAGAAAAGCCTGTTGATGAAACTTCTCTCACCTTGATCAATTCGGCAGATTTTGTGCGATATGGCTGGAGTGAAAGCGTTGTGGTAACTGTGTCACGGTTTTTGAAATAAAACGTTACACATTGCAAATTATTTGCAACATACAAATAGACGGTGGGGGCTTACAGTAAAAGCATACCGAATGTGTTGCGATTCAGGCCCGCAACGTGATCGGCCAAGTTTTTAGTGATTTCGTTTCCAAGCCCGCTTTTTAGCGGGCTTTTTTTTGCTTTGAAAAGAGTGTTGGTGATAGCAAATATTAGGCGCTGGCGCTCACGGAACTTTTAAGGTCGATATCTTCAAGCAGTTTATTTATCGCTGCAGCAAATTCTGCCCCAGCGTCTTCTTGTAAAAAGTGCCCGCCCTTGAGTGTAATGTGCTCTTGACCGTGAGCCCCCGGAATACGCTTCTGCATGTATCTATCGCCTCCGCGCGTAATTGGGTCGCCATTGCTGAATGTGGTTAGGAATGGTTTTTCCCATTTCTCGAGGACTTTCCAAGCTTCTTTATTTGCGCTAGATGCTGGATTATCAGGGGAGATTGGGACGAGTGCAGGAAAAGCTCTTGTTCCAGCTTTGTATTTTGAGCTAGGAAACGGCGCATCGTAAGCACGTATTTCATCAGGACTAAGCGTTTTAAAACAGCCAGTGTTTATGATTTTCGCGATGGGAAACCAGGGGCTGTTTAATGCAAATGCGCGCCAAATTTTAAATGCTTTTGGAACTGTCTCATCACCCGTGGGCAACATGCCGTTGCCAACTACGATGGCTTTAAATCTGTCTGAGTTCTCTGCGGCTAAGCGTAAGCCAAGTAGTGATCCCCAGTCTTGGCATACAAGAGTGATGTTGTTGAGCTCGAGTTGATCAATGAAATTAAGAAGCCAGTCAACATGTGTTTTGTAGCTATAGTCGTTTTTATTGGTTGGTTTATCTGATTTTCCGAAGCCAATGAGATCTGGCGCAATCACTCTATGTCCAGCAGCTGCGCAAATAGGAATCATGTGTCGATATAAATACGACCATGTTGGTTCGCCATGGAGCATGAGAACGGGGTCTGCATTTTTAGAACCTTCGTCAACATAGTGCATCCGCAAGCCATCAATATCTTTATAGTTGGGCTTGAAAGGGTAATTAGATAGGCGAGCAAAGCGAGAGTCTGGCGTGCGAATGAATGGAATCATGTATAGCCTCTATATGTTTTTATTTTTGATCTCGGTAAGGCTAGCGGGATGATCAAAAAAACACCAGAGGCAAAAGATTTCGAGATGCGCTTAGTCTTTTAGATCTAGATATCCACGCTGAATCGATGTTTCAAATGCTTTAGAACCCTCCGCCAACTCCTCAAAGCGTAAACGGTGAGCACGAAGTTTTTGCATTTCTTCGTTGCTAGGGAAATTCTCAGTTCCCTCATACTGCTTACATAGCGTGTATAGATGCTCTAAATATTCTGCTCGACTGCGTGCTACTAGTTCGACAATAGGCTGGAGATCGCTGATGCAAAGCTCATCAATTTTAGGGTTGATTTGCTCCTTGTTTGTCGTTTTTAAAAGCTGCTCAAATTGCATAAGTAAGCGATTAATGCTCTTGTCCATAATTCACCTCAGTTCTTCTTTATTCTCTAAGCATAGTGAAAGTCTCGCGATAGTCGAGTAGCATGGCGAGCATATTAATTGTTCAGAAAAATAAGACCTTGTATGGATTCCGAGGCAAGCCAAAGTCCCGCTAAAAAAAATTTATTTCGTTCTTCCGCAATTGTTGGATTGATGACAATGGTGTCTCGGTTTCTAGGCTTAGCGAGAGACGTTGTTGTCGCTAATTTCTTTGGTGCCAGTGCCGGCGCAGATGCATTTTTTGTTGCTTTCAAAATCCCTAACTTTTTTCGACGCTTATTTGCCGAGGGAGCATTTTCGCAAGCCTTTATTCCCGTATTGGCAGATTACAAAGAAGGGCAGGATCGAGATGTGGTCAGAACATTACTGGGTTCTGTTTTAGGTGTGCTCGGCGCAGTTCTATTTGTATTTAGTTTATTAGCTGTGCTCGGTGCTCCCTGGGTGACAGCACTGTTTGCTCCTGGCTTTTTGGATGAGCCTGCTAAGTACGAGCTTGCTAGCACTATGCTACAAATTACGTTCCCTTATCTTTTCTTGATATCGCTGACTGCGTTTGCCGGCGCGGTCTTAAATAGTTATGGAAACTTTGCTGTTCCAGCGTTTACACCAGTACTGCTGAATTTGAGTTTGATTGCATCGGCGGTTTTTTTAACCCCTTTATTTGCTCAGCCGGTTATTGCGCTTGCGTGGGGTGTTTTTATCGCTGGTGTATTGCAGCTGTTTTTTCAATTGCCGTTTTTACTGCGATTGGGTTTGCTACCTAGGCCAATATTAGATTATCGGCATGAGGGCGTACGCAAAATCGGTGCATTAATGTTGCCAGCAATGTTTGGGGTTTCGGTGAGCCAGATTAATTTATTGCTCGATACAATTCTCGCATCCTTGCTGCAAACAGGAAGCGTGTCTTGGCTGTATTACTCGGATAGATTGGTTGAGCTGCCGCTTGGAGTCTTTGGTATTGCGATTGCGACGGTGATTTTGCCGGCGCTTTCAGCAAATAATGCCGCAAAGTCGGAAGAGGCTTTTTCAGCCACTATCGATTGGGCTTTGAAAATGGTTCTTTTAATTGGCTTGCCTGCAGCACTTGCTTTAATCGTTTTGGCAGAACCATTAATCGCCGTGTTGTTTCATTATGGAGCTTTGAACGATACTGATGTGCTGCAGTCTGCTCACAGTTTGCGAGCATATGCTTTAGGCTTGTTGGCGTTCATGTTCGTCAAAGTCCTAGCGCCGGGTTTTTTCGCGCGAAAGGATATGCGTACACCGGTCAAAATTGGCATTTATGCCATGATCGCCAACATGGTATTTAATCTCGCGCTTATCTGGCCTTTACAGCACGCAGGGCTTGCGCTGGCTACTGCAATGTCGGCTTGGTTAAATGCAATTTGTTTATTGGTGGTTTTGAAGCGCCAAGGCGTTTACAAGTCAGGTAATGGCTGGTTTGTATTTGTAATACGTTTGCTGGGTGCTGTTGTCGCTATGGTGTTAGTGGTTTCATATTTGAATTCACCAACTCAAGAATGGTTGGTTTGGGATGTTTGGCAGCGTATCTCGACGATTGGTTTGCTTGTCATCTGTGGAATCTTTAGTTACTTCATTGTTTTGCTTTGCTTGGGTTTAAACTTGAAAAATATGCTTAAGCAAAAGGTGTAGTGATACCTAGTGAACTGTACGCTGTTCTCTTAGTTTGTTAATTCATTAAACAAAGCTGTGATCTAAGTCGAAAAACCTAGTGGTGTTGTCTTTATTTTGTTCAGTTAACAGGATTTAATAAGCGATAACTTAAGTTTACACAGTGTTTTGGCAAGAGAATTTCGCGGAGATCTCATGAAACTTTTTATATCAGCGTTCACAGCTTTTGTGCTCATTTTTGTATCTGCTGCTTCGTATGCCAATGATGATGAGTTTAAGCCTGCCTACCAGAATATCGATTCTTATGATTTAGATGACTCCGATAAATTATTTGTTCGTCACAAGGGGCGTAACTACTACACATCAGGCAAAGATGCTGGTGATAACACTATTCGAGTGAATGAGAATAATGAAGAGTCGACTGATGAGACGGTCGGTATTTTAACGTTTTTGATTGCTCCAGCGGCGATTGTTTACATGAACTTGACCGGGTGGTGGGAATAAAACATCGCTTGACGAATAAAATTTTCCTTTCTTTCACCTAAACCATGGGCGCTTGATTGAATAAGTGCCTCCTCAACATTTATAATCCCCAGCTATTTTTTGCAGTGATGTAGGGCAAATGAAGCTCCTTCGAGGCTTATACAACAACCCTCTTCCAGAGGAAGGGTGTGTCGCAACGATTGGAAATTTCGATGGTGTTCATCTGGGGCACCAAGAAATTGTACGTCGTGTTGTTGAGCGGGCTAGTGATCTTAATCTCCCCTCGGTTGTCGTCGTGTTCGAACCTCAACCGCAAGAGTATTTTAAAGGCGAGCAGGCACCCGCGCGTTTAATGCGATTTCGTGACAAGTACGAATGTCTGCAAAATTACGGCTTAGATTATATTTGCGTACTTCAATTTAATGAGAAGTTTCGTGCCCTCACTGCCAAAGCATTTATTGATCAAGTTTTGGTGAATCACTTAAAAGTGAAACACTTGGTCGTTGGAGATGACTTTCGTTTTGGCGGAGATCGCCAAGGTGATTTTCAAGCCTTGTTAAATGCTGGTGAGGAATTTGGCTTTACGGTTGAAAATTCCGATACCTACAAAGTTGAGGGTACAGAGAGCCAAGCTCGCGTTAGCTCTACATTGGTCCGCGTTAAGTTAGCAGACGGTGAGTTTGATACGGTTGAAAGATTGCTCGGTCGTCCTTATACCTTGTCGGGACGCGTGATGTGTGGGCAACAACTTGGCAGAACGATTGGCTTTCCCACGGCCAACATTGCATTGCGTCGAAAGAGCAACCCACTGAAGGGTGTGTTTGCATTACAAGTCGATGTAATGAGCGGTGATCATGCCGGTTCATATTACGGCGTGGCTAATTTGGGTAAGAAACCTAGTGTTGGTGAATTTGACGCCAATTTAGAAATACATATTTTTGACTTCTCTGGCGATATATATGGTCAAAGAGTACAGGTAGAGTTCCTGAAAAAAATTCGCAATGAGCAGAAGTTTGAGAGCCTTCAAGCACTGCAAGAACAAATAGAACGCGATAACGTCGCTGCGAGAGAGTTCGTAGCACAACTTAATGAGAGTGAAGCGAAAAGACTATGAGTGATTATAAGCACACCTTGAATTTGCCGGATACCGAATTTCCGATGCGCGGCAACCTCGCTCAGCGTGAGCCAGGTATGTTGAAGCAATGGCAAGATCAGGATCTTTATCAAAAGATTCGCGATGCGCGCCAAGGTGCTGAAAAGTTTATTTTGCATGATGGCCCTCCATACGCGAACGGCAACATCCACATTGGTCACTCTGTTAATAAAATTCTTAAAGATATTATCGTGAAATCGAAAACCATGAGTGGTTTCGATGCGCCATATATCCCGGGTTGGGACTGCCACGGTTTGCCAATCGAACACAATGTTGAAAAGAAAATTGGTAAAGCAGGCGTTAAGGTTGAGTTCTCGGCGTTCCGTAAAGCGTGTCGTGAATATGCAGCGAAGCAAGTAGCTGGTCAGAAAGAAGACTTCATTCGTTTAGGTGTTTTTGGTGATTGGGATAAGCCTTATCTCACCATGGACTTCAAGTTCGAAGCCGACATTATTCGTGCATTAGGCAAGATCATTGATAACGGCCACTTAGTAAAAGGCTTTAAGCCAGTTTACTGGAGTGTGGTGGGTGGTTCTGCGTTGGCTGAAGCTGAAGTTGAATATCAAGACAAAGAAAGTACAGCTATTGATGCCCGTTACGATGTTGTCGATCGAGCGTCTGTGTTTGGTAAATTTGGTGCCGCCGATAATGGCCAAAATCTTTCTATCGTAATTTGGACAACAACGGCTTGGACGCTTCCGTCTAGCCAAGCGGTTTCTTTGAATCCTGATCTTGATTATTCCTTAGTGAAAGTCGATCTAGGATTGGGCGAAGAACTTGTGGTTCTTGCGCAAGCACTCGTTGATGACGCTATGGAGCGTTATGGTGCTGAAAACTTTGAAGTCGTTGGCTCGGCGAAAGGTTCTGATCTTGAAGGTGAGTTGTTGGTTCATCCTTTTTACCGCGACAAGCAGCTTCCTGTACTAGTTGGTGATCACGTAACAACAGATGCCGGTACGGGTGCAGTACATACAGCACCTGACCATGGTGTTGATGACTTCAATGTTGGCAATAAGTACGGCTTAAAAACACTTAACTATGTCGACGATAACGGTGTTTATCGCGATATCGTTCCGATGTTTGCAGGTCAGCACGTTTATAAAGCCGACGGTCCGGTTCTTGAAGCGTTAACTAACGAAGGCAAGTTAGTTCTTAGCAAAAAGTTCTCGCACAGCTACCCGCATTGCTGGCGTACAAAAACGCCACTAATCTTCCGTGCAACGCCTCAGTGGTTTGTGAGCATGACGGAAAATGGCTTGAAAGATAAAGCGCTAGAAGCTGTGAAAGGCGTTAAATGGGTGCCATCTTGGGGTCAAAATCGTATTGAAGCGATGCTTGAGCAAAGCCCTGATTGGTGTATCTCACGTCAGCGTACTTGGGGTGTTCCGATTGCCTTGTTCGTGCACAAAGAAACTCAAGAACTTCATCCAAAAACGTCAGAGCTGATTGAACAAGTGGCTCAGCGTGTCGAAGGCACTGGCATGGATGCATGGTTCGATTTAGATGCTTCAGAGCTACTTGGCGATGATGCAGACAACTGGAACAAAGTAACCGATACCTTAGATGTATGGTTCGACTCTGGTGTGACACATGCAGCGGTACTTGAACAGCGCGCAGAGCTTGGTCAATACCCGGCAGATCTTTACTTAGAAGGTTCGGATCAGCACCGTGGTTGGTTCCAGTCATCTTTGAAAACTGGTATTGCGATCAAGGGTGAAGCGCCATACAAGCAAGTGCTTACACATGGCTTTACCGTGGATGGTGAAGGCCGCAAGATGTCTAAGTCCATTGGTAACGTGGTTTCGCCGCAAGAAGTGATGAACAAGCTTGGTGCAGATATCCTACGTTTGTGGGTTGCTGCGACGGACTACAGCGGTGACATGACGGTATCGGATGAAATCCTCAAGCGTACAGCAGATTCATATCGCCGTATTCGTAATACCGCGCGATTCTTGTTAAGTAATATCAATGGTTTTGATCCAAAAGCGGACTTAGTACCGAATGATCAAATGATTGCACTAGATCGTTGGGCTGTAGATCAGGCACTTAAACTGCAAGCAGAGCTTCAAGAAGCGTATGACAACTACAACTTCTTAGGCGTGTTCCAGAAGTTGGTTCAGTTCTGTGTTGGTGAGTTGGGTGGTTTCTACTTAGATATCATCAAAGACCGTCAGTACACCACGCAAGCGAATAGCTTGGCTCGTCGTTCTTGTCAGACTGCGATGTATCATATTCTAGAAGCAATGACGCGCTGGATGGCGCCAATCTTGAGCTTCACGTCTGATGAGATCTGGGCTGTTATGCCGCAGCCAGTATCAGGCGAGCGAGAAGAGAGCGTATTCTTGGCTGAGTGGTATACCGACTTAGTCGCACTTTCAGATGATGAGCCGCAAAGTCGTGACTTCTGGAATAAAGTGATGGCGGCAAAAGAAGCTGTTAATAAGTGTATCGAAGAAGAGCGTAATGCCGGCAATGTAAAAGGCTCACTAACGACTGTAGTTAGTTTGTACTGTGAAGGTGATTTGGCTGACACCTTGAGCACCTTAGGCGAAGAGTTGCGTTTCGTATTGATTACCTCTGGCGCACGCGTGCTTGGCTTGAGTGATGATGGCCATGCCGATGCGAAGCCTTCTGACTTAGAAGGTTTGCTTGTGAAGGTTCAACCTAGCTCTGATGTGAAGTGTGATCGTTGCTGGCACCACCGTCCGGAAGTCGGCACGATTGAAGCGCACAAGGATCTGTGTCAGCGCTGTGTTGATAATATCGATGGCGAAGGTGAATCGCGTCAGTATGCTTAATCAATAGCAATTAAATAGAGCAGGGTTACTAAGTATGTTGAAGTATTTGTGGTTGTCGTTGAGTGTTGTGGTGTTAGATCTTTACACCAAATACTTAGCGAGCACGCAGTTGGAATATGCGATTCCTGTGCCCGTGATGCCGCACTTCAACTTTACTCTGCTCCACAACACTGGAGCGGCGTTTAGTTTTCTCGCGAATGAAGGTGGCTGGCAACGTTGGTTCTTTATTGTCTTAGCTCTGGGCGTCAGTATCGCGCTTGTTCGTTGGGTTTACACGCTCAAAAATGACCGTTGGTTAGCGATTGCTTTATGTCTCGTTTTAGGTGGGGCACTAGGTAACCTGTATGACCGGATAATGCTGGGATATGTTGTCGATTTCCTTCATTTTTACTGGAACGATTATCACTTTCCAGCCTTCAACATTGCAGATAGTGCTATCTCGGTTGGTGCCGCAATGTTGGTATTAGATATGTTCCGTAGCAAGGACGAAGACGGTAACCCAAAACCAAAGAGTCGTTCTGAGTCTCGGGCAATATAGTCTCGAGTCATATACTAGAGAGCGATTTCGTTTCTGTTTAACGTTCCATTTAGGTAGTTAAAAACGTGAGTTTAGTTGTTTCTGCGGACACACGTGTCACGCTTTATTTTTCTTTGAGCCTGCAAGATGGCTCAGTCGTCGATTCTAATTTTGACGCTAACCCAGCGACATTTGAGTATGGTGATGGTCAATTACCCGATGGCTTCTTGTCCTGCCTTGATGGCATGAAAGAAGGTGAGGAGGGGGCTTGGCTCGTGACTCCAGAAAAAGCGTTTGGGATGCCAAATCCAAATAATGTTCAAACCTTTAAACGTTCCGACTTCGCAGCAGATATGCAACTTGAAAAAGGCCTAGTCATTTCTTTTGCTGATGCGAGTCAGTCTGAGTTGCCTGGCGTTATAAAGCAGTTTGACGACGAAGAAGTGGTGGTCGATTTCAACCATCCGCTAGCTGGCGATACATTAACGTTCAAGGTTAAGATCGTTTCGATAGAAACTATTTAGGGATCATAGTTCAACTCATGCAAATTCAACTTGCTAACCCCCGAGGATTTTGTGCTGGTGTCGATCGCGCGATTGAGATCGTTAATCGTGCATTAGAGGTATTCGGAGCGCCAGTGTATGTGCGTCACGAAGTTGTTCATAACCGTTTTGTTGTGGATGACCTAAAGAATCGTGGCGCTATATTCGTTGATGAGTTGCATGAAGTACCTGATGATGCTTTGGTGATTTTCAGTGCGCATGGCGTGTCTAAAGCTGTGCAAAATGAAGCGCAAGATCGAGGCTTGAAAGTCTTCGATGCGACCTGTCCTCTTGTCACGAAAGTACATCTTGAAGTGACCAAATTCTCGCGTGATGGAATGGAGTGCGTCTTGATTGGCCACGAAGGCCACCCTGAAGTCGAAGGTACGATGGGACAGTACGATGATTCTAATGGCGGAGTTATCTATCTTGTTGAAGACGCAAACGATGTTGCTCAGTTATCTGTCAAAGATCCTGAAAACCTAGCGTATGTAACGCAGACAACTTTATCTGTGGACGATACTTCAGTGGTGATTGATGCTTTACGAGAGAAATTCCCGCAAATTCAAGGCCCGAGAAAAGACGATATTTGTTATGCCACGCAAAATCGCCAAGATGCTGTAAAACAAATGGCTCCTTCTTCTGATTTGATGCTAGTGGTTGGTTCTCCAAATAGCTCTAACTCAAATCGTCTACGTGAGCTTTCAGAGCGTATGGGAACAAAAGCTTATTTGATTGATGATCAGTCTCAGATCGAAGACGCTTGGCTTGATGGTGTTAATAATGTCGCGGTCACAGCTGGTGCTTCAGCGCCAGAAGTCTTAGTACAAGCAGTTATTGATCGACTTAAAGAGTTGGGTGCAACGTCTAGCAAAGAAGTCGATGGGCGAGAAGAGAACATTGTTTTCTCAATGCCTAAAGAACTAAGGATTCCCGTTAAGGAAATTTGACGACACTGGGGTCAGAGTAATTTTACTCTGGCCCCAAGCCCTTCTTCTGCGCTATCCATCTGTTTTTCTTAATAAATATCTGAATCTTTCCTACATATCTTCAATTCTTAGCTAAGCTGAAGAAAAGCCCTCTGTTTTTGTGTTTTGCCTCGCATTTCGCTTCGTAGAATTGCCGTTTATCAACAATAACAACCGTTGATCGCTAAGCAGACTCATTTTTACATCTGGGCATCTACAGTATACAAATCGAAAACCAAGATGGCGGACAGATGAAACAATCAGGATTCACTCTCATCGAACTTATGTTAGCGCTTGTCGTAGCGGGCATCGTTGCTGTGGTTGCCTTACCTAGCTTCGGCAATCTTATTGCGCGCAACCAAATTAGTGCCACCGCAAACAATGTCGTGGGAGCGTTGAATTTGGCGCGAGCTGAAGCGGCTCAGCGTGGTCGAGTTGTTCAGGTGAATTCATTAGATGTCGGTACACCAACCAATTGGACTAATGGATATCGCATTTGGGTAGATCTTGATGGCGATGCGATCTTTGATGCCAACGAAGAGATCCGACGTTTCGATGCCATTGACGGTGCACTTACCTTAACAGGCACCGCTGGTACTTTTAGGTTCAACGGCGCTGGTTTTGCAACACCTGCGATCAGCTTCAATCTATGTACTGCTCAAGCAGGCTTAGATGATCGTCAGATAGCCGTGGCTTTGTCGGGTCGCGTGAACGTGAATAATTTTACCTGCCCTTAATGAGTGATGAATGACATGAGACAACTTACCTTTACAGGCAAACATCATCAGCAAGGTCTCTCTATGATTGAGATTATGGTGGCGATGCTAATTCTAGCAGTTGGTTTATTAGGCATGGCGAGTATGCAGGTGAGAGCTGTGCAAGACACCTCAAACTCAAGTTATCGCGGTGTTGCACTGTACTATGCCAATGATATGGCTGATCGTATGCGCGCGAACAGCGAAGGCGTTGATAATGGCGATTATGGTGATGGAACGGGAGGCAGTGCCAAAGCAAATTGCCTGAATACAACAGGATGTTCTTCTGCAGATATGGCGACCAATGATCGATTTGAGTGGCAAGCAAATCTAGCAAGATCTCTCCCGGCAGGTCAGGGTTCTATTGCTTTGAATGGCAGCGTTTATACCGTAAGGGTGCAGTGGACAGACCGTGTCGAGCAAGGTACAACGAGCATCGCGACAAGCTCTATTGATCTTTCATTTGAGCCTTAAGGAGTAGAGCACTATGACACAACATTCGAAACAACAGGGCTTATCACTTGTTGAATTGCTCGTTGCCTTGGCGTTGAGTTCTTTCCTATTGCTTGGTTTATTCCAAATTTTTAATAGCAATAGTCAGGCTTTCAATCTTCAAGGTGGAGTTGCACGCGTTCAAGAAAGCGGTCGTATCTCGATGGAGTTTTTGTCTCGTGGAGTGCGTGCTGCAGCGTTTCTTGGCTGTGCATCGGGAGATGCGAGTTCACCATTCACCAATGGAGCAGACACGAGCGAATTCTCGAATGTAGCATTTCGAAACGAGCTCATTCGTTTCAATGGCGACAATGGTATTACCGGCTTTGATAATGTGACTGGCGCAGTTACAACACTGAACAACATGGGCTTGAGTGTCGGGACAGGTGCACAACAAATTGTAAGCGGAACGGATGTATTTATCGTGCATGGTGCAGAGTCATGTGGATTGAGTGTCACAGCTTCTGATGCAACTTCGATTACTGTTCCGAATGCTTCTTCTTGTGATATCGCAACAAACGACCTAGTGATCGTATCGAGTTGTGCGCGTGCTGAGCTATTCTCTATAACGAGTGACCCAACAGCAACGAACGTGCTTAATCATGGGACATCGCATAACAATAGCGCCAACTTTGCTGATGATATTTATGATCCTGACGGTAGTTACTTGTACCTACCTACTATTACTGCATACCACGTCGGCAATACGGCCGATGGTGGTCGCGCACTGTTCATGACGCAGATTAACCGCTCTGGCGAGACTTCCTCGTTTTCGACTCAAGAGATCGCCGAAGGCGTGGAAGATATGCAGGTGCTTTACGGTGAAGATACTAATGATGATGGAACAGCGAATCGCTATGTGGCTGCTGATGACGTCTCTGACTTTTTGAATGTTGTCGCTGTACGCACACGCATTCTTACCGCGTCTGAAGATCGCACAGTTGCGGAAAACCAAACCTATAACTTCAATGGCACGGCTACGACGGCTGCGGACTTACGCTTTTATGTGCCGTATGAAACTACGAATACCATTCGCAATCGTTTGAAATAGGGAGCGAATATGACACACGTATCTACTATGCAGAATCTAAACCCTAAAAAGCAGAAAGGCGCTGCCTTATTTATCTCGCTTATCTTCTTGTTGATCTTGACGGTATTGGGTGTGAGCTCAATGAACGACACCATTATGCAAGGGAAGATGTCTGCAGCGATTCAAGACGGCAACGTTGCACTGCAAGGTGCAGAAACAGCCGTTCGCGCTGCAGAGCAAGCTATTGAAGCGTTTATTTCGACAACGGGTTTCAATTCAACTGGCCCGTTTTATACCAATGGTGATGCGCCAGACCCATTTGATGCCAGCATTTGGGTTGATGACGTAAACAATACCGCCACCCAGGCAGTGGGTGCCGTGGCAGGGCAAACAGAGCAACCACGTTACTTTATAGAGCTTGCGGGTTCAGTCGAAGATGATGGTCTAAACACCGGTCAGGGTGACTTTGGTGAAACCGGTGGTGGTTATGGTTCAGGCACCGGTAACCCTTTAATCACAACGTTTAGAATTGTCGCGCGTAGTACAGGTGGTACCACGAATTCACAACGCATTATTGAAACATACTACGGTAAAAAACTATGAGCTTGATCAATAGACATACGACAGAAGCATCAAGCTCTAGCGACCTTGCAGGGGGGCGTGCTATGAAAACATTCGAACGCAAACTTCGTTGGTGTGCGCTGGTCACATATCTGACCGCACCTACTATTGCTTATTCTGCTCCAGGTCAGTTAGCAGACCAGCCATTATGGTTAGGCTCGTCTGTGAAACATAACCTAATGTTCGCGATTGATGACTCCGGTAGTATGGACTGGGAGCTATCTTTCCCTGTCAATGATGGTACACCGCGTTTGAGAAGCGATGGTAATTTTGTAGACTCAAACGGTGATTACCTCAATAGTGGTGGCTACGGCCAGTATGCTTACGTATTTGCCAACGGCGTAGATACAGGCGGGTATGACGGTCGCCGCCTCTATAGCAACCGCTATGCAATACCCCCTATTGCGCAGTACGCATCAGCAAAGAGCCCCGCATACAACACGGCATATTACGACCCAAGTGTGACCTATGACCCTTGGCCGACCTTTACTAATGCTGAGTTTGATAGCGTTGCGAAAACCAATGGCTATACCTTTACAGATGCGAGTGTGACAGCAACCTTAGTTGAGCCAGTCACAACGGCTTTTGGTACACGTACGGTTAACTTATTTGCAGACTTAGATACATCTACTAAAACGGAATCTTATTGGGATTACGATATTCGTGATGCTGACATGGTTTGTAAAGAGAGTGGTGCAGACGATTGTGCCGATAACTCTCGCCAAGACTACACATTTTATCCAGCAACCTACTATCTGAAAGATCAGAGCGACCATTATTATTACCACGCTAATGCGTATGACAATCCTGTGAGTAGTTCTAATACCTTGGTGTTGGAGGGTGAAAACGGCGCGCCTATTGTTGCTCCTCCACGACCAAAATATTTTGCTAGTGAATTAATTGCTGCTACATCAGGCGCAGAAAAAACTAAACTCCAAAATGCAGTCGCTAGCGCAAGTAACTCTAATTATATGGGAACCGAAGAAGGCGACTTGTCTCGAAATAGTCCGCCTTCGTCTGAGGGTGTTGTGTATTTTTTCACCACTACTGATTCAGGTTCTACGAATTTCTGGTTTAGAAACTGGGCAAACGGCACTACTGCGGACTCTATTTGGGTAAGGCTGTTTAGACAAAGCGATAACGCATCTATTACCGTTAGCCTAGAAAACGGTGGTTCGACGGGTTATGTGAATGACTTTGGTGCAATGCGAGAGAACCTTTCTGATGGCTCTTGGGGTTGGACTAAATGGGGTGATGTTGATCTTCCAGCAGGTAACTACGCTCTACATGTTACTTATCGTGAAAGCGGCGTATTGATCGACCAAATTATGGTTACGACTTCAGACACTACGCCTTCTGGTATTGAAGCACAGCCCTCAGATATTGCTCGTCCAGCGGGTGTAAAAAGAGAGTGTTCAGCATCAACGCCTGCTGAGTATCTAGAATTTGCACGTTATCCAGAACGCTATCGCACAGAACAAGCGTATTCGGATAGTAATGCAATAATCGAAAGTGGCCGTTCGTTCGGTTTCGACGGTGCTTGTCTCACGCGCTATCAGATCGGTAAAACGCAAGCTGATGGTGAGGCATTTATTAACGGTGCGGGCGTTACACGTACTGTATTGGAAGAAAAGCAAAACTTCGCGAATTGGTTCCAATATTATCGTCGTCGTCACCAAGCAATGCGTGGTGGCTTAGCAGCAGCGGTTCAGGGTATTAATGGTATTAAAACAGGCATGTTCTGGATTAATAACAGACGTACTGTTGGTTCTGCACAAATGAAAGATGTTGGTGTAGGGACTGAACTTGGTACCTTCTTAGACGAGCACTACACGCGAGTGAATGCGGGCGGTACACCACTGCGTAGCGCATTGAATCATGCTCGCAATCAGTTCAAGAGCACAACCGGCCCTATAACCAGTGAGTGTCAGAAAAACTATACATTGTTGTTCACAGATGGTTTTAATACCCAAAACACAACAAGCGAAGTTCAGTCTGTGCTTAATGACGGTATCGGCAACCAAGATGGTTCTGCGGGTGCCCCTTATCAAGACAGTTACTCAACGACACTCGGCGATATTGCATATGATGCTTATACAACGAACTTGAGAGGTGACCTCCCAACAGGTGCAGTGCGAGTCAATCCGCTTTGTGCAGACGCGAGTCCTGATGCTTGGTTAGACTGTAATACTAATCTACACATGAACACTTATACCGTCGGCTTAGGTTTGCGCGGGAATATCTTTGGTGTGACTCATCATGCTGTGGAAGATGCTCATGGGGCTAATACTGAACCAGTTTGGCCAGACGCATCTATCTCAGGTCTTCCTCAGGTGGATGATTTATATCACGCAGCGGTCAATGGTCGTGGCGAAATGTACAGTGCAGCGTCGCCTGATTCTTTGAAAGAAGCGCTGCGTTCTGCAATCAACGATATCGTGACATCTATTGGTAGTGGTTCAGGTGTAACCTTTAACTCTTCATCATTACGTGCGCAAGATGGTACATCTATTTATACGACACTCTTTAATTCGTCTGACTGGAGTGGTGACTTAGAAGCGCGCTTACTCGATCCAAGCAATGGTGATGTACTTGATATTGTTTGGTCGAACTCGGCGGGTGAGGCTTCAGGTGCAGCGGCCTTATTGGATGAAAGAGATATTTCAGTTGCTGATCAAGAGCGAGTTATTTACACACAGGGTGCATCGGATGGTGTGACCTTTGAATGGGCGAATTTAACGGATGCTCAGAAAAATGACTTACGCACGAATCCTCCAGGAGAAGCGGCAAGTCCTGACGATACGCTCGCGCAGGATCGACTAGCTTACCTGCGCGGAGATCGCTCAAAAGAAGGCGGTGCGTTCCGAGCGCGTGGTAGCCGTATGGCCGATGTTATTCACTCTGCACCTGTTTATGTAGGGGAGCCTTCTTCTGCATGGCCAGACGATGGACTATTTGGTGTTGATGGTAACCGTTATTCAGATTTTTCTGACAAGGATGATGCAAACGGCGGCGCAGCAGGACGTACGCCTGTTGTATATGTCGGTGCGAATGGCGGTATGCTTCACGGCTTTAACGGCCTTAATTCTGGCACAGACGCAGGTAAAGAAGTGATGGCTTATGTGCCTAATTTGGTCTACTCAAGCGTTGCGGGTGAAGGATTGCACTATCTAACAGACCCTAACTATGCGCATCAGTATTACGTAGATTTGACGCCAGTAGCGCAAGACGTCTATACAAAAGGCAATTCTGCAGATGTGTCACGTGACTGGCGAACTGTTCTAGTTGGTGGCCTGCGTGCTGGTGGTAAAGGCTTATTTGCACTGGATGTGACTAACCCAGATGACTTTACAGATTTAGCGACGAATGCTGCTAATACTGTAATGTGGGAATTCACTGAAAGTGATGATGCAAATCTAGGTTTCTTGACGACTGCTCCATTAATCTCATTGATGAATAACGGCAAATGGGCGGTGATCTTTGGTAATGGCTATGAGTCAACCAATGGTCGTGCAGCACTCATGATCTTGTATATCGAAGAGGGTCTTGATGGGTGGGCTGCAACCGACAAAGTTGTGATCGATACAGGTTTAGGTACATCGCTTGATAAAAATGGTTTATCTGGTGTGACAGCTGTTGACTTGAATGGAGATCAGATTCCAGACCGTATTTATGGTGGTGATATTAAAGGCAATATGTGGGCCTTTGATGTAAGCAATACGGATGCAAGCAAGTGGGGCTCTGCTTATAAATCTGGCACAACACCAAAGCCTTTATTCTCAGCAAAAGATAGTAATGGTGCGGCGCAGCCTATTACGGCGGCCCCTAGTTTGGCATTGAACAGTGCGCAAGCCAATAAAGGTTTCTCGCCAAATGCTTTAGTTACTTTTGGTACTGGTCAGTATTTAGTAGATGGCGATCAAGCGAATGTGAATGTCCAAAGCTATTACACCATCTGGGATAGCGGAACTGAACAAGAGCTAGTCCGTACAGATCTAGCGGCTAGAACCTTTACGGAAACGGATGAGGTGAAGTCACTCACTGGTACAGACGTGAACTGGGATAATGATGAAGGTTGGTATATCGACTTTATTGTTACCGGTGAATCTGCTGAAGGTGAGCGTGTAACGCAAAAACCAGAGTTGTTGTTCGACTCAGATGTTGGTCCGATTGCTTTCTTCTCAAGCTTAGTACCAGATGTATCTGAGTGTTCCGGTGGTGGTGCAAGTTACTTATATGCCTTGCCTTTATTAACCGGCTTAAATCCAAGCAAGCCTATTCTTGATTTGAATGGCGATGGTGTTATTGACGAGAACGACGTCGGTGCCGGTATGAAGAACGATAACTTCACCAACGAGGTCAACGTACTTGGTAAAAACTTCTATGGCTCAAATAAAGAGCAGCCATCCAGCGATTCAAATAATGCCATTGATCAAAGTAATATCACTAAAGATCAACTCAACATTGGCTCTGCATCTGATCGAGAAGGCCGTTTAGGTTGGTTCGAGTTGATTAATCAATAATGAGAGGAAAAAACATGAAGACAAATAAGCAGCAGGGTTTTTCCCTCATTGAGTTGATGATTGTGGTGGCAATTATTGGTATTTTGGCCGCGATTGCCTACCCAAGTTACCAAGAGAATGTTGCGTCAACGCATCGTGCGAATGCGCAAAGCGAGCTGATGGGTTTGAGTTCGGCGCTTGAACGCTATTACACGCAGAACAACCATTATTCGAATGCTGCTGATGGCGGCGCCGATACGGGTTTGCCAGGTGCTGGTTTATATGGCTTAGATCAAGAAATTGCGCGTTTTTATACCATCACTATTTTAGATACGGATGATGTCACGACGGATACAACAGCGGCTCAAAAATATACTCTGCAAGCTGCACCAGTTGCAGGAAATATTATGGCGAATGACCGTTGTGGCACTATGACGATTGATTCGGCAGGTGTAAAAACGCCGGCTAACCCAGCTGATTGTTGGCGTTAAACTCGCATTAATATGCAAAAAACGGGGCCAGATTAAAAATATTCTGGCCCCGTTTTTTGTTTAAGAGCACCGCACGGGGCTGCCACCGCTATATTCACGAACACCATCGTTGTTGGAATCTCTTCCAAAGTAAGGGCGTCCCGCTACATTGACGATTACAGGCACCGCCGTCTCAACGTTCTTATTATTTGCGCAAACCGTAAAGGTGCCATTTTGAAAGTTGGTCATCCCTGTCGGTAAAAACTCAAGATAGTCTTGTCTTCGAAACGAACCCCAGCGAATGCGGTTATCATCACTACCAAGTTCAAATAAGTGAATCATGTCATCGGTTGCGTCGAAGCTTTTATTCCCGTTGAGGTCGCGATAAATCATCATCGTATTCGACCAATTTTTATCGCAATGACTTCCGTTGTCACTTGCGCATATAAAAACAGATTGGTTTTCTTTAATCGCGAGGCTGCGCGCATACATGATGGCTTGAATAACAGTGCGTGCATTTTGCTCGACACGTTGTTTTTCAATAAACGAAAAACTACCAAATGAAATGCCAAATGTGATGGCGATAATTGTAAAAGCGATGAGAAGCTCGAGCAGCGTAAAGCCACGCGAGTAATGCGAAGAATATGTCATAACATCAATCCTTGATGAGAATAAAAAGTTGAGTCAATCCTTTAACTCGTGCTCCATTTTCCTCAGCCAGCGCGTAGAATACAAGCGCATATTTTTAAGGGGATTTGAATGAAGGCGATTGTTGTTGGTGCGGGTGTGATTGGCATGTTGCAGGCTCGTGATTTGGCACACAATGGGTTTGATGTGGTTTTGTATGACCAAGGCCAACTAGGGCGCGAAGCGAGCTGGGCAGGCGGAGGAATTATCTCTCCGTTATATCCCTGGCGTTATTCTGCTCCAGTGACAGCACTCGCAAAGCGATCGCAAGCTATCTACGCCGAGCTGATTGAAGATCTCGAAGCGGAAAGTGGTATCGATCCAGAGATTAGCCATCACGGCTTATTAGTGTTGAATGTTGAAGACCAACAGGCTGCGCTTAACTGGGCCGAGAATAATGCCTCTTGGATGGAAACAATTTCTGCCGAACATCTCTATGATCTAGAGCCAAAACTGAAAACAGGTTTTGCATCGTCTTTGTGGATGCCAAAGGTTGCGAGTGTTCGTAATCCGCGCTTATTAAGAGCCTTAAGGACCATCATGAATCATCACGCGGCCATTACCGTGCGTGAGAATCAAAAGATTGCAGGAATTGATGAGGGTAGAGTGAGCTTGCTCTCTGGCGAAATAGATTATGCTGACTTAGTTGTGGTTTGCTCGGGGGCATGGACATCTCAGCTCATGCCTCATATCTCGTCAGAGATTGAACCAGTGAAAGGCCAAATGTTGGTATTTGATGCGCCAGTTGGTTTGGTCAATCGCGTAGTGTTGAGTGATGGGCGATATGTGATTCCCAGAAAAGACGGCAATGTGGTGGCAGGCAGTACGCTTGAATATACCGGTTTTGAAAAGCTAACCAATGAAGAAGCGAAGCAGTCGCTAATCGACAGTGCTATCTCCTTATTCCCGAGTCTGGCTGAGTATAAGGTTAGTCATCATTGGGCAGGCCTTAGACCCGGATCGCCAAAGGGTATCCCTAGTATTGGGCGTATTGACGGTTATCGGCACGTTTACGTGAATGCAGGGCATTTTAGGAATGGTTTGGTATTAGCGCCGGCATCGGTAGAGTTATTAAGCAAAATAATTGATACACAGTCCTCAGAAATAGATCCTAGCCCTTATTCTGTGGGCCTTAGAACCGAGTAATGGTGCAGGTTTGCTATACTTTAACGACATACAGGAGGTACACATCATGTTTAAAAAAATCTCAATAGTGTTGGCGCTAGTAGCGTTCGGCTTTTCGTCATCTTTAATGGCAATGCCTAAGGATTGCGAAGTGATGATGTCTAATCTACAGATTCAATATGGGCAAGACGAAGACGACGGTTTCGAGCTAGTTCTTGCTGAAATCGATGACGATGTTGAAGGCAAAGTGGTGGGCTACTGCGGTTCTGGCTACAAAGTCGTTTATCAAGAAGTCGATCCTTCATAGCGATTTATAATCCTGCACCTTTTCGATTCTCTGCTACTCTCCCTCTACCGTTAACTAAATTAGTTGGTGGATTATGAAAAATATTTTCGCGTGGGGCGTAGCAATGACCCTTCTTGCATTACCTTTGATTGCTAGCGCAGAACTCAAAGATTGTAATGAGTTGAAAGATGAGATCGAAGCCAAGATTAAAAACAATGGGGTGAAAAGCTTTAAGCTTACTATTGTTGAAAAAGACGCCTCAGCTCCGGGTGAACAAGTCGGTAGCTGTGAAGGTGGCACCAAGAAAATTATGTATGAGCGTGGTTAAACTCCTCGATTCAAGGTTTACTTTCTCTTCAACTAGATTACTCTAGCGCCTCTGTCTTGCTCTGCGCTCATTCACTATTCAGCGTGCGGCAACATTCTCTTTTTATTCACAGATTTATACGCCATGACTAATCAAAGCTTTTCCTCTTTAGCTTTAAAACCAGAATTGTTGGATGCTTTAAACAAAGCTGGTTACGAGACTATGACTGATATTCAAAGTGCTGCCTTGCCAAACTTGCTTGATGGAAAAGACTTAATCGGGAAAGCAAAAACGGGAAGTGGTAAAACGGCGACTTTCGCGTTAAATCTACTGAATAGACTGGAGCCGAAGCGATATCGTATTCAAACCTTGATCTTGTGCCCAACGCGCGAATTAGCGACGCAAGTTGCGGAAGAGACGCGCAAGCTAGCGAAAGGTATGCACAATGTAAAAGTGTTGACCTTGTGCGGTGGTCAGCCAATGGGACCTCAAATTGGTTCGCTCGAACACGGTGCACATATTGTTGTGGGCACACCGGGACGAATCAAAGATCACTTGCGCAAAGAAACGCTCAAACTCAATAACGTTGATACCGTCGTTTTGGACGAAGCTGATCGAATGCTAGATATGGGCTTTTTGGAGGACGTTGAACATATTGTAGGGCACTGCCCTGCGCAACGTCAGACCCTACTTTTTTCCGCGACCTATCCCGATAAAATTTCCTCCCTAGCGAAACGACTATTGAATAATCCTGTAATGGTGACTGTAGAAAGCGAGCATAGTGACGATCATATCGAACAGCGTTTTATTGAAGTAGAAGAGCGTAATAAACAAGAAGTACTCGCGCGTATCTTGCGTCACACGCAGGCTGCGACCGCAATTGTTTTTGCAAATATGAAGCAAGATTGTGATGACTTGGCGCAATCACTGAATGATCTTGGCGCCAGCGCACTAGCCCTTCATGGTGATTTGGAACAACGCGAGCGTGACTCTGTTCTAACCCGATTTATGCAGGGAAGCTGCTGTGTTTTGGTTGCGACAGATGTCGCGGCTCGTGGCTTAGATGTCGATGATGTTGCTCTTGTCGTCAATTATGACTTGCCACGAGACAGTGAAGTGTATGTGCATCGTATTGGGCGGACTGGTCGCGCTGGTCACTCAGGAAAAGCTTATAGCATCTACACAGCGAAGCAACGGTACAAGCTCGAAATTTTAGAAGGTGAGCGCCAACAAGCACTTGAATATCTCGATGCTGCTAGCTTTAAGGCAAAGGGTAGTTTTCCTGAACCTGAGTTCGTGACGATAGAAATTTCTGGCGGTAAACGAGATAAAGTACGCCCCGGAGATCTGTTAGGAGCCCTAACAGCAGATGGCGGAATAGCCGGCTCTGAAGTCGGCAAAATTAAAATCGTTGCACGAGCAAGTTATGTCGCAGTGAAATCAGGATCGATGCGCAAGGCGTTGAATATTCTGAATGAAGGAAAAATAAAAGGGCGCAAATTCCGCGCGAGAAAGCTCAAGTAAATCGAAATCTAAAGAAACCAAAAAGGCAGACTGTCTCCATTCTGCCTTTTTTATTTGATAAAACACTTCTTGCTCAAATTATTGAATTGCTTCACGTCGTTTTCAGTGTGCAGTTGATCGATATCAATCAATTTTTTTCTTCTCGCACTAGTCTTATATTAATCAGAATTTCTGATTAAATAATGAACATGATTCCTAGCCTTATCTGTAATACAAGGCTAGTATCTAACCGACACATAGCTGTTTGCATGGAAATTATAAAAGTAATAAACCATGTTCTTCAGTTATAAAATCCTTACTTAGAAAGAATAACAAAAACAATATTATATGAGTTGGTGCTGTACGTTGGCTAAAAGAGGAAAGCAGAAGTCATCGAAAGCTCTTCACTCACTTAAGTCTTAGCTAATCAAAGCGCTCTTGAACGTGCTTGTTTAAACCACACAAGGAAGTGAATTGTGCTCGTTTAGCACCCGAGGGAACATGAAAAATCTAATGAAATCAGAGTTTTGAGTCGTTTTGTGGATTACATACGAGACCCCTCACTATTTCTACATACGTGACCCCTCATATATGTGATAAATAAATGAGTAAGATTCGAGTTTTTTCTTTTAAAAACAGAGTAGTATGTGGAAAAGGAAAGAGACTACCTGTCATGCATATGAGGGGGGGCTCACTATACAAATGTTAAGCAGTAATAAGATGACTTTGCGTGACGAAATTAATGAAGTTGTTGCGAATTCGAATATCGACGAGATTAAGTTTCTTCGATTGAATCAGTGGCAATGGATATTGGATGAACTGGCGACCAATTTTCTAGTAAATGGAAAAACTGGTTTAGCTCGAATATGGATGTGGGACTCCTTGCGAGAGCCTTTTGAAAAGTGTGATGTAGATGATGGTCTTCCTTATATTGCATCACTATTAAATTTTGCTGAGACTTATTGGTTTATAGCTTCGGATGAATGCGGAAAATATTGGGTGTTAGAGGGTACAGGCCAAGCAATCTTGAGAACACTTGAAGAGAGTCCATATTTTGAGTATTACATCGTCAATAAATCGATGTCTTGGTTGGTTTGCGAGAACCATCATGGTGCCGTTTTTGTTAAAGGCGAAATCAGAAACCAAAGGAGCGCTTAACAAGACGATGCAGCGGAAATTTTACATTTGCCACGCTGCGTGCGAAGCACACGTCGCATCAAATATAAAATTCAGCTGATCTGGGCGTTCATGTCTGCTTACTATATAAACTCGAAATAAATCCCAGCTAAAAACTTGCCTGTCTGACGTCCGCTTATGTCTAGCAGCAGAAGTTTTAAGCGATGAAAGCATGACTTACTTTTCATGAATTTTGCTAGCGCTGAGTCTCGATTTAGTGCAGTTAATTCTCTTCTTGCAGCTTATA
>NZ_LWGF01001354.1:0-686 GCF_001635355.1 Oleiphilus sp. HI0125 | reverse complement strand
CGCTCTTATGATGAGTAAACTGGCTCTTAATCTCTAAAGCGCAGCTTTGCTTAACCAAAACATCTTGATCGCCGAATATCATGAGTGCTGACTGAGTTAAGTTGGCAAGCTCTTGCTGCACATCCAATTCGCCTAGCAACTTGAGGCTTTGGCACCGATTTGATTCCTCTAATAAACAAAGGTCGTACTGTTCGCGAACTCGCTTCAATAAAGAGGATTGCTTAGGAGCACCTTTGATACACAAAAACGGAAACGTTTTAACGATCGCTCGATCATCGCTAATAGAGCTCACAAAATCAGCAAAGTCCTGTCGCTTCATACCACATTGATAATCCGTCGACTCTACGAACTTGGGCGAGCTCATTAGTGTCACTAAACGGTCGTACGATTTATTAGCCCCTTCAAGGTAAGCTGCGAGCTTAATGGCCAACATTCCACCTAGCGACCAACCAATAATCACCGTATTAGGCGATACATATTCCTTGGCTAAATGCTCCAGCCAACGAATATCGCCACGCTCAGGGCACGCTACTATCTTGATTGATCGATTGCTCATAAGTTCTTTTGACAAACCATGAAGCCAATCGGCGTAGAATTCTTCAGAAACCGACCAACCTTGAATAAACAAAAGGTCTACGTACTTGCTCATGCCTCCATCCTCTCACGGCGGAATTCTTTGAGAGCTT
>NZ_LWGF01001353.1:0-1033 GCF_001635355.1 Oleiphilus sp. HI0125 | reverse complement strand
TAAAGCTGGAAGCCCGCTGCAATCAAACCGCCAAGAACAGGTGAAATAACCCAACTCGCTGCAATTGCACTCATTTGTCCCCAGTTCGCAATAGCAAAACCTCCTGCTGCGATACCTGCACCAAGTACACCACCTACGATCGAGTGGGTTGTAGAAACAGGCGCGCCAACGAAGGTTGCAAGATTAAGCCACAAGGCACCAGCAAATAATGCTGCAAGCATCAAGGCGATAAAGGTCGTGCTATCGTTAATAGCGGAAGGGTCGATAATCCCTTTCTTAATGGTACTAACTACGTCACCACCTGCGATCAATGCGCCTGCGGCCTCAAAGATGGCGGCAATCGCGATCGCGCCAATCAAGGTCAATGCCTTTGAACCTACTGCCGGACCCACATTATTGGCTACGTCATTTGCACCAATATTCATGGCCATATAACCGCCAATAGCTGCAGAAATTGCAAGCGTAAATCCACCCGGGATACCTTGCATTTGCATTAATACGTAACCTAAAACAGAAACTAAGAACACAAAGCTTACGCCCATCTTCAAAATTTCGTTGTTGGCGTAACCTAAAGCTGTATCGGTCTCAGATAGTTTTTTAGAACTCATTTGAGCACTTCCTTAACAATTAACTCGTCGATTTGGCGTCGCTACTGTCATCTTGCTGTAACAATCCGGTTGCGCATACTAACCACATGTATAAAAGATGCAAATTAACTTTCATCACTCAAATAAACTTGCCATGACAATTCTCCAGCACATAGGCTAGTACGGTTTTTACTAGGAAAGGTAAAGTTAGATAACAATGAGTAAAATTTATTTGATCAGACACGGCCAAGCATCGCTTGGCAAAGAAAACTATGACGAACTTTCTAGTAAAGGTGAGCAACAAGCTAAAATTTTGAATCGCTATTTTCGGGAGCTTTCTATCAGCCCTGACCTGGTGATCACTGGCGATATGAAGCGCCATCAACAAACAGCTCAGTTTGCGCTTGAATCAATAAACGGCCAGGCAAATACTGTGATAGACACCG
>NZ_LWGF01001352.1:0-757 GCF_001635355.1 Oleiphilus sp. HI0125 | reverse complement strand
AATATTTTGGAACATAAATACCGCGAGGTCGAAGTCTTTATCTGTAAGCGAGACTTCCTCTCCAGATGAGTTGATTGTTCTCTTGCTCAGATTTATGACGTAAGGTCCGATTTCTAGCTCTTCTTGTTCAGCTTGCTCTGTACCTAATCGACGGCTCAGCGCGTTGATTCTTGCCGTCAGCTCACCAATTCGTGCAGGCTTTNCCAAATAGTCGTCAGCACCCGCATCAAGCGCTGTAATGATATCGGCTTCACTGTCGCGCTGAGTTAGGAATAATACCGGGACGCGCCAATTCATTTCGGCACGAACTTGTCGTAATACTTCTGTACCTTCAATGTCAGGAAGTTGCCAGTCCAAAATTAAAAGATCGTAGCTATTATGAAGAACCGAATACACAAAGGATTTTCCAGTTTCAAAATGCTCACAGTCGTGACCATTTTCTTTGAGTTGCGCAACGAGTGTTTCGGCTTGTGACAACTCATCTTCTAGTAATGCGATTCTCATTCATAACCCCACTTTGGACTTACTTAAACTGTTCTTTGATTAAATAGCAAAGCGAGAAACTTGCCATGCCACTAATATTTTCTTATTTATCAGCGTAAGTGTAGTTGCTTTTTGAAATTTTCCGACCCTGATTTGTATCAGGATTTTACAAAGCATTGGATTAATAGCATCTAGACTAACTAGTGACGGATTTATGCCCTAATTTAAGTTGTTTAATGTGGCATTGATCACACTGCCGCATTACTATGCATGC
>NZ_LWGF01001351.1:0-1129 GCF_001635355.1 Oleiphilus sp. HI0125 | reverse complement strand
GCTCGCCTTCTTCGTTTAGGCCCATATCGCCAGTGATGATGCCTTTTACAACATCGTCTTCAATGATTAGCTGAGCGGCAGGGAAGCCAGGGTAGACTTCAACTTCAAGTGCTTCAGCTTGCTCGCCTAACCAGCGTACAACGTTACCCAGGCTGACAATGTAGTTGCCATCGTTATGCATTGGCTTTGGAATCATCCAGTTCGGAGACTTGAAGCTCTTTTCTGCATTACTCAGCAGATATACTTCGTCTGCTTTAACAGGAACATTTAAAGGAGCACCCATTTCTTTATAGTCAGGGAATAGCTCTTTTAACGCGCGGTCTTCGATAACGGCGCCTGATAGTGTGTGTGCGCCGATTTCTGAGCCTTTTTCAACAACGCAGACAGTAAGTTCTTGGCCTGTTTCTTGTGCTAGTTGACGGATACGGCATGCTGCTGAAAGGCCAGCAGGACCACCACCCACGATGAGAACGTCAAACTCCATCGATTCTCTTTCCATGTTCGGTCTCCTGTTTTTCAAGGTAATTAAAGTTGTCGTTGGTGAGTCTTTACCGATATAGACTTTCTCGCACCACGATATTGCGCGCGATTATACATATAAAGGTATACGAGTGCATTAGTATTCTGGGTTATTTCAAACGATCGTTTGAATTTTATGCAAATTTAATGTCGTTACAAGTCCTGATTGGAAGTTGCTACGTAATAGGGTGTAGATACTGAAGCTTTATTAGTGAAACAAATGCCGGTCATCTAGCTTAATTTTTGCCCAAGTATTGACGCTTTTTTAATTAATCGGCAGTATTATGCGCTCCGCGAATTCGGGGCATGAAGCTTGGAGCTACATAAGTTATTGATTAATTTATGAAAAATAGCTTTTTCGCAGTATCTCGTGTGTGTGCTTGATTAAGGGCATTCGCACCATCAATTCATCAATTGTTAAGAATGAGGAATCTATGAAGGTTCTTGTCGCTGTCAAACGAGTTATTGACTACAACGTCAAAGTACGTGTTAAGGCCGACAATTCAGATGTCGATCTTACTAATATCAAAATGGCAATGAACCCATTTTGTGAAATCGCAGTTGAAGAAGCTGTTCGTCTTAAAGAGAAAGGAATCGCGAGCGAAATCGT
>NZ_LWGF01001350.1:0-636 GCF_001635355.1 Oleiphilus sp. HI0125 | reverse complement strand
CAGCACTTGCTAAATCGGCAGGACAACGAACACTAAACACATCCGACAATTGCTCCCAAGGAGGATTGACCGTGTTTTCTAACATAAATTCCGTGAACGCAACGACTTTTGAAGGTGGTTCGCGACGGCTCGGGTATACCATATAAAACGTTCTTTCTTGGAAAGGCGTATCTTGCAGCAATAATTTCAATTTACCGGCTCGCACATCATCAGCAATGAGTAGCTGTGGAACAGCACCGATGCCATAGTGCTCAAGAACAAGTCGCTGGATCAACTCAACATCGTTAGCAATCATACGAGATTGAATGTTCGGCGCTTCAATTTGGTTTTTACCCTGCAATACCCATTCAAATTCTGGGTGAGTAATACACGTATGCTCTTTCAGATCTTCAATTGATTTGGGGATGCCATTTTTAGCCAGATATTCAGGTGTTGCACATAATGATAAACGTGCAGTGCCAAGATTTCGTGCGACAAGGCTAGAATCTTCTAAGGGGCCAATTCGAAACGCAATATCAATTTCTTCATCGAGCATATCCAAAGGTTTGTTATCAGAGATAATCTCAAGATTGACCTTTGGATACATCTCAGAAAAGCGCTTCAGAATATCAATAAAGAACGGAACTCCGAAAGCTA
>NZ_LWGF01001349.1:0-791 GCF_001635355.1 Oleiphilus sp. HI0125 | reverse complement strand
TGTCCCCTGCGATTGCATTAATGAATCGCCTTAGCTACACACAAAAGTTCGCGTTAATCAGTATTCTATGGATACTGCCGATTGCCGCACTTGGATGGATTCTTCTTTCTCAGCTTCAGGATCAAATTAGCGACTCTAAAAACAAGTTAGGGGGCGCAGGTATATACTTTTCGCTACTGTCGTATGAACACAACTTTCAGCGTCAGATTGACTTTGAGTCATTAAATCGACAGCGTCAAAATATGGCGTTCGCAAATCAATCTCGGCGAAGCAATAATTTAAATAACGATCTATTGGAAAACATCTCAGAAGATTTGAGTGTGCTAAACCCAGAGATCGTTGAAGCTTTGAAAGCGGCGCAATCTGATGTCATTAATACTCCTCAAGACCTTGATATTGCCAGCCAGCGAAACTCGTATAAGAAGCTAGAAAGCTCTGTTCAGCAATTGGCTCTAGACGTTGCCCAGTCGACCCATTTGGCTTTAGACGAAGATCCGTTGATCCAGTCATACTTTCAAATCGCTTCAACCTTAAACAACTCTCTATCACCACTACTTGCGCAGGTCAGAACCTATGGCGTTTATTCGTTATACGATGGCAACCTTAGCTATCTCGCAAGCGATGAGCTCAATCGTCAATACGAAGCTCTACTGTTAGCCCAAGACAAGTTGAACGCACTGCTTGAGCAAGAAGGCAATATAAACCCCGAACTCAAGCAAGCGCTCAGCAGTATCAGTTCAAACATCAACAAGCTAAATACCACCATCGATGAAGACCTAATGAATGCGGTG
>NZ_LWGF01001348.1:0-876 GCF_001635355.1 Oleiphilus sp. HI0125 | reverse complement strand
GCATTATTGTGCGCAATCTGCGATAGAGTATCGCCCTTTTTAACCGTATATGAACTACCTGACTTAGATTGATTTGAAGCTAGCCAAGTACCAATTGGAGGTTGATCTGAAAAATAAGATTTAACGCCCTTAGAGATCGAGCCAGCAATCTTTCTTTGGTAACTACGAGTATTCAAACGACGAGATTCTGTAGGATTCGAGATAAAACCCGTCTCAACTAAAATTGATGGGATGTCGGGGGACTTTAAGACCATAAAACCGGCCTGTTCGACCTGCCGCTTGTGAAGACGGGCGACTCCCCCCAAAGACTGAAGCACACGATCACCCACTGATAAACTTGCCCTTAGGCTTGCGGTAGAGCTGAGATCCAACAAAACAGACGCTAGCATGTCATCGTGATCACCGAGATTCACGCCGCTACCACCAATCAAGTCAGATGCATTCTCACGTTTGGCGAGCCAGCGAGCCGCCTCACTTGAAGCCCCTTTCTTCGACAGCGCGAAAACAGACGCCCCATTAGCTTGAGGTCTTGTAAAAGCATCGGCATGCACAGAGACAAATAAATCGGCGTTACGCTTTCGAGCGATCTCCGTGCGCTTTCGTAGCCCTATAAAATAATCGCTCTCGCGCGTTAAATAGGCCCGATAACCTTTAACGGCATTAATCTGCCTGGCCAATTCCTTAGAGATTGAAAGCACCACGTTTTTCTCACGAACCTTACCCGGCCCGATCGCACCAGGGTCCTCTCCGCCGTGACCAGGATCAATCACAACGATCACATCACGTTTGCCACCTGAGCTATTTATTTGCTTAACAGGCTTATATTCTTTTACCTTCGAAAGATAAAGATCAACAACCAAACGATCTCCGTAGCTC
>NZ_LWGF01001347.1:0-898 GCF_001635355.1 Oleiphilus sp. HI0125 | reverse complement strand
AAAGCCGCAATTAGGTCAACCTAATTGCGGCCAATAAGGAGTTAACGAAATAATCGTTAAAGAACGCCTGTTGCGATCCCTAGAACATAAAGAACCGACACTAGCGCAACCGCTGGGCGAATCTCTGATGTTTTACCGGTCAACAACTGGAGAACTGTGTGTGCAACAAAACCAAGGCCAATACCGTGAGAGATTGAGAAGCCAAAAGGCATCATGATTGCACAAATCCATGCAGGCGCAGCGCTTGTCATGTCGTCCCAGTTAATGTGACGCATATCAGCAGTCATCATTAGACCAACATAGATCAATGCAGGTGCCGTAGCGAATGCAGGAACAAAATCTAATAGAGGCGTGAAGAACATCGCCGCCAAGAACAACACACCTACTGTAACCGCTGTAAGACCCGTCTTACCACCAGCAGCAATACCAGCGCCTGACTCAACGTAAGTAGTTACCGAAGAAACACCTAATGCAGCACCAGCAGTTGTCGCAGTAGAGTCAGCAAGCATTGCTTTCCCCATCGCGTCGAACTTGCCATCTTTATCAGTAAGACCTGCTTTAGAAGCTGTCGCCATCAAAGTACCTGAAGTATCGAACAAGTCGACGAAGACGAACGCCAAGATTACAGAAATCATTGTTGCTTCTAGTACACGGCTAAAGTCTAGCGCGAAGAAAAGCTCTGACATTGAGTGAGGCTCACCGACAATGCCGCTGAATGTAGTAATACCTAGAATCGAAGAGACGATAGCGATCGCCAGCATGCTGATTACAATAGAACCAGTAATTTTGCGGTAATCCAAAGCAATAATAAGAAGTAAACCAAGGCCAGCTAGAAGTGGACCTGGAGAAGCAAGATCACCTAAAGTCAAAAGCGTTGCAGGATGATCAGCAATAATAC
>NZ_LWGF01001346.1:0-593 GCF_001635355.1 Oleiphilus sp. HI0125 | reverse complement strand
TCAGATTACATGTCCTTCGCTTTCTCGATCGCTTCATCGATAGAACCAACCATGTAGAACGCCTGTTCTGGAAGGTCATCGAACTCACCGTTAAGAATGCCTTGGAAACCACGGATAGTATCTGCAAGAGACACATACTTACCAGGAGAACCAGTAAATACTTCAGCAACGTGGAAAGGCTGCGACAAGAAACGCTCAATCTTACGAGCACGTGCAACAGTTTGCTTATCTTCTTCAGAAAGCTCGTCCATACCAAGAATCGCGATGATGTCTTTCAATTCTGCATAACGCTGAAGAACTGTTTGAACACCACGAGCAACTTCATAGTGCTCGTTACCGATTACTAATGGATCCAACTGACGTGAAGTTGAGTCAAGTGGGTCAATCGCTGGGTAGATACCCTTAGAAGCGATGTCACGGCTCAATACAACCGTTGCGTCCAAGTGAGAGAACGTTGTTGCTGGCGATGGGTCAGTCAAGTCATCCGCTGGTACGTATACCGCTTGGATAGAAGTGATCGAACCAGTCTTAGTAGAAGTGATACGTTCCTGAAGAACCCCCATCTCTTCTGCTAGTGTTGGCTGGTAACCTAC
>NZ_LWGF01001345.1:0-910 GCF_001635355.1 Oleiphilus sp. HI0125 | reverse complement strand
ATCATGTTTGGGCTGATGTTGTGACTCTTCAAACGCCTGTGAATTGGATGGGCGTGACATGGACATTCAAAAAATATATGGATGAAGTCTACACGGCTGGTATGGGTGGCTAGTTGTGCAACGTTGATGGGCGTACCCACTAAGCACCTAAGAAAAACTATGGCGGTGGAGGCATAGCAGCGGGTAAAAAATATATGCTGTCATTAACTTTCAACGCACTCGAAGAAGCGTTTAATGACCCAGGTGAATATTTATTCCAAGGCAAAACGGTTGATGATNTGTTCTTCCCGATGCATGTGAATTTTCGGTTCTTCGCAATGGAGCCGCTTGAAACGTTCGTGGCCTATGACGTGATGAAAAACCCAAGCGTCGATGACGACCTTAAACGATTTGAAGCACATTTAGATCGCCTTTTTTAGAGCACTGTTTGGGGCCTCTATTTTAAAGTGGGGGCCTTAATCTGAAACTTCATAGAAACCATTTCGCGATTGTTTTAGAAACTTTTCATAGTACCCAGATTTTCTCAATTTCGTTAGTCCTTTATTGAATGCTGACATGATACTTTCTGCGTCTGGAGTGAGCTTACTAATCAATAAATGGAATGTGGTCGGCTGATAAGAGGGACGCATTTGAGGGGTGTAAGTTAACTGATCAATTTCTTCTTGCGTGAATTCGCTTTGCAACAGCCCATAACCGGTGTTTAAGCTTGCTGGGAAAGCACCTATTCGTCCACGCAGTAATTTTTTGAAGTTTAATGAATCTGTTTCCGATCGCTCTACCTGAATCAAACCCTCTGTTTCATATTTTCTGAAGTTCGATAGATAGGTATATCCGATCGTCGCCCCGACTTTAATGTCTTTTAGACTTTCCCAGTTCTCAGCTTCCCAAGGAATCGGTGCATCTTTTTGAT
>NZ_LWGF01001344.1:0-1393 GCF_001635355.1 Oleiphilus sp. HI0125 | reverse complement strand
AATACGATTAAAAGATGAATACGCGGCATCCAAGCTAAATTGCTGTAATGACAGCAAACTTACTGTTTCTGCGTAATCAATGGATTCCAAGTTACCTAGTACTTCTTGGGTAAGAATCTCCGCATCTTTTAACTGCTCTAGCCCTGTGTCGAGCGTATTGAGACGCGCTCCCAATTGGCCTCGCGCCTCAAGCACCGATGTTGCCGCAAAATCAAAGTTGGCAATCGTCCCTTCTAGTAAGGATTCAAACGCTTCGCGCCCATCTGTCGTCGGCGCGAAGTTACGTAAGCCGTAGACGAACTTCTCTACCGTTGTAAGCAAACCTTGCTTCTCGGTAGATTCAACTGTAAAAGTGTCGCCCGTGGCTGGCGCTCCCCGAATTTCGAACTGAGTACCCTGAGCGTTGATCGTGCCATTTGGTGCATACGCGACATTCGACTGAAGTGTTAACCCTGTCGATTTCTCACGGAGATCAAACGTGTTTGGCGATGTAAATTCAATCACCAAATCTTCAGGATAAAACGCATCATAGTCAGCTTGATCGACCACTTGACCGACCGTAATTGTTGCCGGCGGCTCTGCTTGGTTTCCCTCGCTGGCTCGCGTAAAGAATGAGTTCGTATAGGTGGGCATATCTTCGAAAATAGCCTGCCCATTGATAGTTGATTGAATGGTGACTGAAGCGTCGATTTGAACGTAACGAACCCCTTCATCACCATGGTAGCGATACGAACCAGAATCGTCTTGTTGAAAGGGCTGTGTTCCGCCTTGAAATCCGCTGAATACATACTCGCCACTTGCATCGCGTGCATTGAGTAGCCCTGCTAACTGGTCTAGACGTGACTCTACTTCTGCGGCGATCGAACCTAGATCGTCTTTTGTAAGCGCACCATTACCCGCTGAAACCGCAAGCGTTCTCAAACGCTCAATCACTTCGTTGATGCCACCTAAGCGATCATCTTGCAGTGATAAACGCCCTTCAGCCAATTCAACATTTCGTTGAAACTGCTGATTAACCGACAGCTCCTGTTTCAGCTCTAGAATACGCGTGGAAGCAACAGGATCATCGGCTGGCGTCAGTACGCGCTTGCCCGACGCGAGCTGCTGCTGCGTTTTCTGTTGTTGCGCGGTGACATCTTGAATAGACGACATCGCTCTGTCATAGATCTGTACTGTAGAGATTCTCATATGTGCTCGTTCCTATCTCTATCTAAATGCGCCTAGCAGGGTATCGAATAAATCTCGTGCCACCGAGACCACCTGTGCAGAGGCGTTATATGCAGCCTGAAACTGCACTAATTTGCCTGCTTCTTCATCTAAGTTCACCGCTGCGATTGAGTCTCTTAGACCGGATGTTTGATCTAGCAAAGCCTTGGCAGACTCACTCTCAAGA
>NZ_LWGF01001343.1:0-936 GCF_001635355.1 Oleiphilus sp. HI0125 | reverse complement strand
TACTCAGCACACTGACTCAGCAGCAGTTATTCAAGCAGCTGAAGCGAAAGGTAAGTACGCGATCGGTTATCACTCAGATATGTCTGAGTACGGTGAGAAAGCACACCTTACAGCAGCGATTCACAACTGGGGTCCTCTTTACTTGAAGAAGGCTCAGCAAGTTCTTGATGGTACTTGGAAAGCTGAAGATCTATGGCCTGGTATCGCTGAAGGTACTACAGATCTAGCACCATTGAACGAAGCAATTCCAGCTGACGTTGTTGCGTTGGTTGAAGAGAAAAAAGCGGCCTTGAAAGCGGGCGAAATGCGCGTATTTGATGGCCCTGTTATTAACCAAGCTGGCGAAGAAGTCGTGCCAGCTGGTAGCACCATGGATGACGGTGCGCTTCTAGGCTTTGGTTTCTACATCGAAGGTGTAGAAGGCAAATTGCCTCAGTCGTAAACCGGGACGTTTAAAGTATCGGGAGCTTTGTTGAGCTTGTTGTACAGCAAGCTCCCATTTTCCGGAAAAAAGGCACAACTAAAAAGTGCCGTTATGAAATTACTAAGGTAGAAAAATGAAACAACTTAAGACTCTTGCAAGTGCAGCAGCACTTTCTGCAGCAGTAGTAGCTGCTCCAGCTCAAGCAGAACAATTCTGGGCAGACAACAGTATAACTGTTCTTCACAGTGCTGATTACTTGAATGCGTTCAACACAGCTGAGAAAGAAACTCAAGAAATTACTGTTATGACGCTTGAGCATGTATCTGGTCATTCTTGGGGTGATGTATTTACGTTTGTAGATCGTTTGAACAACAAAGGTTCAACTGCTCCAAACAATGAAACTTATGCAGAGTTGTCACCACGAATCAGCCTTGGTAAAACTACAGGGTCTGACTTGAGCTTCGGTCCAATTAAAGATGTATTACTTGCTGGTACTTATGAGTTTAGCTCTA
>NZ_LWGF01001342.1:0-1173 GCF_001635355.1 Oleiphilus sp. HI0125 | reverse complement strand
AAAGTAATACTTGGAGATAAGTACAAATGTTTCAGATCGCTGATATTAAAGGCCGTGAGGTTATGGACTCACGCGGCAACCCAACAGTGGAAGCCGACGTTATTCTTGAGTCTGGTGTTGTTGGTACGGCTTGTGCGCCTTCTGGTGCCTCGACTGGATCACGTGAAGCTTTAGAGCTTCGTGATGGTGATAAGTCGCGTTACCTTGGTAAAGGTGTATTGAAAGCGGTTGCTGGTATTAACGAAGACATTCGTGCCGCGTTAGTCGGTAAAGATGTGACGGCTCAGCGTGAACTTGATCAGATCATGATTGATCTTGATGGTACAGAGAACAAAGCAAAGCTTGGCGCAAATGCGATTTTGGCAGTCTCTCTTGCGGCTGCAAAAGCAGCAGCGCAAGCGAAGGGTGTTGAATTGTATGAACACATCGCTGATGTGAACGGTACGTCTGGTCAATACTCGATGCCTGTTCCAATGATGAATATCCTGAACGGTGGTGAGCACGCAGATAACAATGTTGATATCCAAGAATTTATGGTGCAACCAGTATCTGCGCCTACGTTCGCTGAAGCGCTTCGTGCGGGTGCTGAAATTTTCCACGCATTGAAGAAAGTGTTGCAATCTCAAGGCTTGAACACAGCTGTTGGTGATGAAGGTGGTTTTGCGCCTAACTTAGCGTCTAATGCTGATGCATTGGCAGTCATTAAAACGGCTGTTGCCGATGCCGGCTACGCTCTAGGTGATGACATTACACTCGCGCTAGATTGTGCATCTTCTGAATTCTACAAAGACGGAAAGTACGATCTAAGCGGTGAAGGTAAAGTCTTCTCTGCTGAAGGCTTCTCTGATTACTTAGCAGAGCTTTGTGATGCTTACCCAATTGTTTCTATTGAAGATGGTCAAGATGAATCTGATTGGGCTGGTTGGGCTTATCAAACAAAAGTACTTGGTGACAAAGTACAGCTAGTTGGTGATGACTTGTTCGTGACTAACACTAAGATTCTTAAGCGTGGTATCGATGAGCGCATCGGTAACTCAATTCTTATCAAGTTCAACCAAATTGGTAGCTTGAGTGAGACGCTTGATGCAATTCAAATGGCGAAAGATGCAGGCTACACCGCAGTGATCTCTCACCGTTCAGGTGAAACCGAAGATACGACTATTGCTGATTTGG
>NZ_LWGF01001341.1:0-776 GCF_001635355.1 Oleiphilus sp. HI0125 | reverse complement strand
AAACGCTTTTTACTTGATGTATTGGTGCGCCGAAATGGTGAGCCGGTCGGTTACGGTTCAGGTTTGAATGACATTGTTCTGCATCCTGGTAAATCGACACGAATGATCGGCTTTGATCTCTTTGTTGAGGGACAATTCGTATATAGCCAGCGCTCTGACGGTTTGATTGTCAGTACCCCAACAGGATCAACCGCATATTCTTTGTCTGCAGGTGGCCCTCTTCTCCATCCCAAGTTAGATGCAATTGCTCTTGTTCCAATGTTCCCTCATACGCTGAGTAGCAGACCTATTGTGGTAGACGGGAAAAGTGAAATAAAGATTGTGATTGGTGAAGCGAACGAGATATATCCACAAGTAAGTTGTGATGGCCAGTATCACATTCCTGTAGCGCCAGGTGACACAGTTAGTATCACCAAAAAACCTTACCAAGTAAGATTGATTCATCCAACCTCGCACAATTTCTATGAAACGTGTCGTGAGAAGCTAGGTTGGGCTCATAACTTAATTGAGAGTTAAGTGACGTAGTATGAGTGAACATGTTCAAGGTTATGACCTGATCGGTGACGTTCATGGATGCGCCCAAACGCTAGAAAAGCTGCTACTTAAAATGGGCTATCAACATGAAAACGGATGTTTTCGCCATGATAGTCGAAAGGTCATTTTTGTTGGTGATATTGTCGACAGAGGTCCTCGTATTCGCGAGGCTCTTCATATCGTTAAAAACATGGTGGATGCTGGCCAGGCTGAAATTGTGTTGGGTAATCATGAATATAATG
>NZ_LWGF01001340.1:0-533 GCF_001635355.1 Oleiphilus sp. HI0125 | reverse complement strand
TCTATCGCGGAGTCTGATCCCGAGTACTCTCTTAACACTAAACGAAAAAGCACTATCAACGCAGCCCTTGCTAATTCACTTTATAAGCAAGGTAAGAAGAGTGGTAAAAGTAAGCGCGCACTTGATGCATATCTTAAGGTCTATGAAGAGTTCCCTTCAGATCCGCTTGCACCTGACGCCTTATTCAATGCAGCGAGTGTTGCGGGGAGCATAGAGGATTGGGCTCAAGCCGTCCGAACTCATCGTTTGTTTCAAGTTACGTTTCCAAAACATGAACTTCAAGCTACTGGTTTAACGCAATTAATTTATGCCTTAGAGCAAGAGGCGCTTTATATCGATGCAGCAGAGTCTTTGTTCGCACAAGCCAAGCAACAGAAAGCAATTGATGCAGCGCTGTCAGCAGAATCCGCTTATAAAGCTGCGCGATATTTTTCTGAGAATAGCGTTAAAGAAAAAGCAACCGAAGCCTATGAGTGGGTGCTCAAAGAGCACCCTAAACGTTACGATATTGGCATAGAAGCATTAGCATTTAT
>NZ_LWGF01001339.1:0-664 GCF_001635355.1 Oleiphilus sp. HI0125 | reverse complement strand
TGCTAATTTACGAGCGAGCTCTCGGATGTATTCGGCCTTAATACCACACACATCTGCGACAGACTCGGGAGAAAAATCAGAGCTCATTAACTGAACGTCTGCCACACCTTCAATAATGCCTTGTAACCGACCGATATCGACTAAGCCTTCATCAAATAAGGTATGAATCATGCCTAGCAACATATACGCATCTGTGCCTGGCTTGATGAACAAGTGCGTATCAACAACCTTGGCAGTTTCGCTGCGTTTGGGGTCGATCAAAATTACTTCGCCACCGCGTTTTCTTATCCCCTTTAAACGGCCTAGATAATCTGGCGCCGACATCAAACTCCCGTTCGATGCTGCTGGGTTACTACCAAGCAAAATGAATAAATCGGTATGATCAATGTCTGGAACTGGGAATAAACCCTGATGACCGAACATCTCATAATTAGCGCGCATATGGGGGAGTTGATCATTAGAGGTCGCAGAAAAACGATTCTTGGTCCCTAAAGCACGATATAAATTCATCAGGAATAGAACATTGCCGTGGTGATGAACATTCGGATTACCGAGATACAAACCGACCGCGTCTTGCCCATATTGCTTTTGAATGTCGCCTAAGCGCTTAGCCGCGATATCAAATGCTTTTCCCCAGCTAATCTGCTTCCAGCCCTGCTCTGTT
>NZ_LWGF01001338.1:0-531 GCF_001635355.1 Oleiphilus sp. HI0125 | reverse complement strand
TGCGATACCAAATGTCCTAAGACTTAATGATAAAGTATTGGTTCAAATGAAACAGAGCTTAGACGCACATTTGGTTACAGCCGCCGAGCACACCGAGTGCTGGTAAATCAAGAATCTGCAAATCGGTTCGCTTCACATCAATCAACCCGTCTCGCTGGAAGCGTTTGAACAAACGACTGATGGTTTCCGGAGCAAGATTAAGATGATTAGCGATATCTCTACGTGGCATCATTAAATTAAAGCGCGTATCAGAATATCCGCGTTCTTTGTAACGAGCAGATAAAGTAAACAAGAAGGTTGCAAGCTTCTGATCAGCCGCGTGTTCTTGTTGTTTTTCGTGCCCGCTTTGCACTTCTTTACGAGTACTGAGAGCAAGTGGTGTTGTAAGCCAGAAATTTGCAACGCAAGTCGTTCGAGCTTCGAATATTTGATAGCACAAAGGCTAGATGTCCCAAGCGCAATCACACTAGAGGGATGCGAATTTTGGTGCAGCGCATCTAGTCCGAAAAGTTCACCTGGAAGATGGAAGCT
>NZ_LWGF01001337.1:0-1457 GCF_001635355.1 Oleiphilus sp. HI0125 | reverse complement strand
TGAGTTCCTGGTCGACGCAGAGAAAAACTTCTACTTCCTTGAAATGAACACGCGCTTACAAGTTGAGCACCCTGTTACTGAATTAATCACGGGAACAGATTTAGTTGAATGGCAAATTAACGTCGCGGCGGGCGCTGTACTTCCGTTAACGCAAGACGAGATCACGTTAACCGGCCACGCGATTGAAGTGCGTTTATATGCAGAAGACCCGCGCAATCAATTTCTGCCGCAGACAGGAAAAATCCAACGTTGGAGCGTCAGCAATGCGATGGGAACTAGAACAGATGCAGGGATTCTTGAAGGCCAAGAAGTGTCTCCGTTCTATGACCCAATGCTAGCCAAACTGATTGCTTACGGCAGCAATCGTGAGGAAGCGCGTCGCCGCTTAATCAAGTTACTCAAAGAAACCGTACTGTTTGGCGTGAACGTCAATACGCATTTCTTATCAGAAGTATTGCAGCATTCGCGCTTTATTGATGGCGAAGCAACAACAGCTTTCATTGAGCAAGACTTCAATGCCGATCCAAGCATGGAAGAGCAAGCAAGCAACCCACTTGCAACAGCACTTGCCTGTATTTGCCTTCATAAGAGCAAACAAACCAAAAATACCGTTTCTTCAATGCTACTAGGTTGGAGCAACAGCGCTGCTAGCGAGTGGCCTTACACCTTACAGTTCCAAGACAAAGAACTTAAGCTTCAAGTTCAAGAGAACGATAATCTATATACGATCAAGCAAGCAGATAGTGAAGAGACAAGCAGCATAAAACTGATCAGCTGCGATTCAGAAAAAATTGTCATCGAGCAAGATGGCATTCGACAGACGTGTCAGAAGCTCGTGAGTGGCGATGACATTTTCTTGCGCATTGACAGTGAAGACTTCCAGTTTAAAGATACAACGCACGTCGCTAAAGATGCCGCGGGCGCAGCAGGCAATGGCCAAATTCAAGCAAGTATGGATGGTGCAATCATCAAAGTGTTTGCCGAAGCAGGTCAAGCTGTCAGCAAAGGCGACACTCTTGTTATCCTAGAAGCAATGAAAATGGAGCATCCGCTAAAAGCTGATGTTGATGGTACGGTTCAGTCCGTGCTTGTCACCGAAGGCGATCAGGTCAAGCTGCGCCAATTACTTGTTGAAGTTGAATCGAGCGAAGTATAAGTAAACACAATGAGCACATTAAAAGATAAAGTTATATTTATAAGCGGCGCAAGCCGAGGCATTGGGCGCGAAATGGCGCTTAGGTTTGCCCAAGATGGCGCTAATATAGTGATCGCGGCAAAGTCTGCAGATCCCCACCCGAAACTCCCCGGCACGATACATACGGTTGCAGAGGAAGTTATTCAGGCCGGTGGACAAGCGCTCCCAATACAGGTCGATGTGCGTGACGATGAAGCTGTTGTAGCTGCGGTCGAAAGCGCTGCCGCGCACTTCGGTGGTATTGATGTTGTTATTAACAATG
>NZ_LWGF01001336.1:0-1112 GCF_001635355.1 Oleiphilus sp. HI0125 | reverse complement strand
AGAATACAGTGGAGCAAACGTCGCCACAAAGCTTGAACGTGGATATCGACAGCAGTGCTCTAGGCAAAGATTTAAAACTTCGTGAATATCAAATTATTATCGATACTCTCAAGGATGAAGGGGGTAAGAAGAAGCAAACCGCCGAGAAACTAGGCATCAGTCCGAGAACCTTGCGTTATAAATTAGCGCAAATGCGCGAACTTGGCATCGACATTGCTTCAGAGTTAGCAGCATAGAAAAAAGTGTCAGATTTTTGATACCGAACACTATCGCTAAGTAGTAATTTAGTTTGTCAATCTGCTGATTCGGGGCCTATTTAGGCCCCATTTTTTTGCCCGCTAGAAATGTTCAATAGTCAGTAATTGTTTTGGCCTGATTTGTGCAGTTGTCACTAACTATTACTGTTTACAACGAAAAATTGACATTCAACTAGAGGGGAGCGCTTATGTCAGGAATCAATTCAGTCACTGGCCGAGCCGATATCTCAAAAGTATTGGCAGAGATGCGTAACATCCGCGCGCAGATTCAACCTGCAGAGCAGTTAAAGCCAGAAGTCTCTCCAACTCAAATCAACCCGACTAACAAGGTTGATGAGATCCCGAAGTTTAGTGATTTGTTATCTAACGCTGTCAACTCGGTGAATGACGCACAACAGAAATCTAGCGCATTACAAACAGCTTATTCTCAAGGCGATCCAAACGTCAGCATCACTCAGGTAATGATCCAGTCTCAGAAAGCTTCAGTCGCGTTTGAGGCTGTCACACAGGTACGCAACAAAGTAGTGAAAGCGTACGAAGATATCATGAAGATGCCGGTTTAATAGGTAGGATTAGAGCAATATCATGGCAGCAAATATGAGCGAAGCAAGCGTACCAGCAACGACAGTAGGTTCAGGATCTACTGATATGCTAGCTGATCCAGCACAAAGCGACCTAATGACAGGTGTTAATCGTCTAGGTTTGTTTCGTCAAATTGGTTTGATGATTGGTTTGGCGGGCAGTGTTGCACTAGGTCTTGCGTTAGTCCTCTGGTTACAAGAGCCAAATTACCAACCCGCCATGCAAAACATCGCAGCGCAAGATATGGAAGAAGTGACGCGGGTACTAAATTTA
>NZ_LWGF01001335.1:0-1683 GCF_001635355.1 Oleiphilus sp. HI0125 | reverse complement strand
GCATCGATGGTGCAAAATGAGGTGAGTCTAAGTCATCAAGAAGAAAAACTGGTCGAAATGAGCAATGGCTGTATCTGTTGTACCTTGCGCGAAGACCTTCTTGTTGAAGTGAATAACCTAGCGAAAGAAGGGCGCTTTGATTATCTGGTGATCGAATCAACGGGTATTTCAGAACCGCTACCCGTTGCAGAGACCTTCACTTTTGCCGATGAAGATGGCGTTTCACTGTCTGATGTTGCAAAGCTGGATACCATGGTAACGGTTGTGGATGCGCTGAACTTCTTAAATGATTATGACGAAGCAAGATCCTTACAAGAAACGGGCGAACATCTTGGCGAAGAAGATGAGCGCAGCGTAACCGATTTGTTGATTGATCAAATCGAATTTGCCGACGTGCTATTGATTAGCAAAACGGATTTGGTAGAAGAAACGGATATGGAGCGTTTAAGGGCGATTCTTAAGTCCCTGAATACCGAGGCGAAAATTATTCCGATCGCACATGGCAACGTCGATATTAACGAAGTGCTTGATACCAACTTGTTCGACTTCGAGCGCGCACAGCAGGCGCCCGGTTGGTTGAAAGAAATGCGCGGCGAGCATGTTCCAGAGACAGAAGAATACGGCATTAGTAGTTTTAGCTATGAAGCTCGAAGACCCTTTCATCCAAAGAAANTTTTCGACTTTCTGCACCACACTCAACAGTATGGAAACTTAATTCGTTCCAAAGGTTTCTTCTGGTTGGCGACCCGACCTCAGTTTGCAGGACAGTGGAGTCAAGCAGGCGGAATGGCGCGTTATGGTTTTGCGGGCATGTTCTGGAAAGCTGTGCCAAAAGAAAACTGGCCGCAAGATGAAGAGTATTTAGCTTCTATCGAAAAAATGTGGGAAGAACCATTTGGTGATATGCGCCAAGAGCTCGTGTTCATCGGACAAGGCTTAGATAAGCAGGCCATGACTGATGCCTTAGATGCTTGCTTATTGTCAGAAGATGACCTGTTAAAAGGCAAAGACTTTTGGGCAGAGCTAGAAGACCCATTTCCTGCATGGGAGTAGTGTCCTAGTTACGAACACAAACGTGTTTTGATCTGTTTAAAGTGCTTAAGCGGTTCATCTGCTTGAGCGCTTTTATTCTTGTTCTCATAGTATTTGATCGTTTGGTTTGCGTACCTCAGTGCGATCCGTTTTTCTTCTTCTGAATCATAGTGCCATATCTGCTCTCCGATATGACTGATTGCTGGATAATCACTGGTATGGCGTCCAGATTGGCTGATGAGCATCACTTCATAAATACGCCGATTCTCTTCAACAAGCGACTCTTTCACCATCTTAAATTCGAGTTCTGCCAAGCGCGTTCTTAGCTCGAGCAAGTGGCGCACAGGGCAAAGAAGAAAGTCGATCGATAGGCCTTTGTTTGCTTGTATTAGTTGTTCAACCAGCTCTGTAGTTAGATCACCTCCAACGCCTGCAATCACTACAAGATGGCGTTGATCTGCATAGTTTTTGAGTGGCAACTGCTTCGTGTCGGTACAATGGGTTGTCCAATGCCTGTCGGACCTGTCGTTAATAGGGAAGTGTTTTTCTAATGTGTTTTGAAGTGATTCGATAATATCTGGAACGATATCTACAAAATGCACCTGAATACTGCTGTCTATTATAGACATACCTAACAAACCATGATCGCAG
>NZ_LWGF01001334.1:0-872 GCF_001635355.1 Oleiphilus sp. HI0125 | reverse complement strand
TTATTCAACACCTAGATGTTCGTTTTAGGGATTTGACGCCATGATAATTCTTTCTAGAACACTACTGTTTGTATTCACGACTGCTTGCTTCCCCGTTATGGCAGAAATGAAGTCTATTGATGATGGCGACTTGTCCGAAGTCACTGGACAAAGTGGAGTGTACCTAAGTGGTGACATCTCGATTAACGAGAACGGTGGTCCGCTTTCTGATAATTATTTTGGTGCGTGCACCGACGCGACTAAATCGTGTGGGGCGCGTATTGCCTTGCAAACAGAGCAGGATGGTGGCTGGTTTGTGATTGACAACCTTCGAGGCGGTATTGCCTTTGAAGGGCTCACTATGAAGATTCGTGATATTGATTCTGGATTTGGTGGTGATGGTGCTTTATTCAATCGTGAAGTACTAGAGATTGGTTTGCCGGGAACAATTCGGTTTGATGACTTCCAGTTTACTTTAGCGGGTAGTGCAACGGAGCGCCCGTCTGATCCGGGGTTTCAGCAGCTCGACCTTTACGGGGTTGAAATGAGTGGTGAAGCGACACTAAAAGGTAATTTGTTAGTGTTTCCAACGGATTAAACCATGCGCATAGTAACCTTATCCCCCTTTACTTTTTTAATGCTTGCCCTCTCATTAGCGGTGCCTGCCTATGCCGAAATGCAAGCTTTAGAAGATGACTTCTTGTCGGGAGTTAGTGGGCAGTCAGGTATCACATTAAATCTAGAGAGTAATACCACGATTCAAGAGTTTGCTTACTTCGATGACGGTAATGGTATAGCTTTTGAGGGTTTGCGTATTGGTGGTTCTGGAGGAAGTGATGATTTTCTTAAGATGCAGATTCTTGTCGACATCTTGGAAGATGGAACGCTGTCAC
>NZ_LWGF01001333.1:0-24669 GCF_001635355.1 Oleiphilus sp. HI0125 | reverse complement strand
TGCTCGCTAGCGTAAAGTCATCGTCAGCTACAGATTGCATCACGCCATTTGCTGCTAACTCAAGATAAAAAGTTTCTTCCGCAAGCGCACTTGCAGACCAAATAAACATCAAAAAGATTAAGACTCGCATTATTTATATTTCTAAATCTAAAGGTGGAATAAAAGATATAACGTTTTGCTCTTAAAGCAGAATTACTATTTCGATATTCGTTTTAACAGGCAAAGCGAAACCGTTATTTGCGACTATATTCTCATGCACATCACGAAATCTGCGTGACGCAGAGCATACTTGAAGCACATTGATATGTGCAAAGTAAAAGTACTTTCTCAGCCGGGTAAATCACGTGGTACGGCATGAGATTTGGGATAAGTTCAATTATACGGGCAAGCAATATGAATATGTTCGAGAAGCTAAGTTTAAAAGGAAAGCTCGGTATCGGCTTTGCAATACCGATTACGCTATTTATTGTCATCTCCGTTATCGCTAGTCAGAGTCTATCGCACTTACTGACCAGCCAAAAGTGGGTAAATCATACCCATGAGGTTATCGAACACGGCGATGAAATCATGGCAGAACTCGTCAACATGGAAACAGGCTTACGAGGATATTTAATCACCGGCCAGGAAGAATTTCTCGAACCCTACTACTCAGGACGCGAGCACTTTGACAAGCTTACGGATGAGACCAAAGAGCTCGTATCGGATAATCCCCAACAAGTGTCACGTATTTCAAATTTAGTGAACCTAAAGTACACATGGATCCGTGAACATGTAGAACCATCTATGGACATCCGCAAAGACGTTAATGCGGGTAATGCGGGTAATGCGACTAATGCTGATATCGTCGCGTACATTGGCAAAGGTCTCGGCAAAAAGAGCATGGATACCATGCGCGACGTGATTGCTGACTTTATCGGCGAAGAAAAGAAACTGATCGTTGTTAGAAATCAAGAACAAGCAGACACAGCCTCGGCGACAACCGCTATCATATATATCGGCTCTACCATCGCTATCTTATTTGGCATCATTGCGGCCTTCTTTATTATCAGAAATCTTACTCAAACCATCGGTGGTGAACCTTCGTATGCAACGGCTGTTATAAGCCGTATCGCAGACGGACAACTCGATGAAGAAGTCGAGACTAAAGAAGGCGATACAACAAGCCTGCTTGCTGCGATGAAAGATATGCGCCAGAAACTGCGTGATCGCGCCGCAGAGGACAAGCGCATGATCGCCGAAACATCACGTATTAAAACAGCCCTTGATAGCGTGACCGCTAACGTAATGATGGCAGATGCTGACCGAAATATTGTCTATGCAAACGACGCTGTGATCGACACGCTGCGTGCGGCGGCCGATGACATTCGTAAAGACCTACCTAATTTTAACCCTGAGACATTGATGGGCGGCAGCATCGACCAATTCCATAAAAATCCCCAACATCAAGTACAGATGCTTGAGCGTATGACCGGAACGACCCGAACCAAAATCGTCGTGGGTGGTCGGCATATGAGCCTGATCGTAAATCCTGTTCATGATGAGGACGGCAATCGTATAGGTACTGTTGTCGAGTGGGATGACAAAACCGCAGAGGTTCGTATTCAAGAAGAAATGGACAACATCATTGCTGCCGCAAATGACGGGGATCTTAGTGAGCGAATTAACCTAAGCGACAAAGATGGCTTCTTTAAACAGTTAAGTGAAGGTCTAAACACCCTGCTCGATAAAACTTCATCGTTCGTGCATGACATGGGACAAATGTTTGAACATATGTCTGAGGGCGATCTCACCAACACAATCAGCAACGATTATCGTGGTGAGTTCGATAATATTAAGACCAACGCAAACAACACTGTGAACAAGCTAAACGAAGTGCTTCTTAAAATTCAAAATGCCGCTGGAGCAGTAAGAAGCTTGGCAAGCGAAGTTGCGCAAGGCTCTGATGATTTGAGCCGACGCACAGAGTCGCAAGCAAGTTCATTGGAAGAAACCGCGTCAAGCATGGAAGAAATGACCTCTACGGTGAAGCAATCTAGCGAAAACGCATCCGAAGCAAACACCTTAGCAGCAGAAGCAAAATCCAAAGCGCAATCAGGTGGCGCGGTTGTTGACGATGCAGTGAATGCGATGAGTGAGATTTTAGAGTCGAGCAATAAGATTAACGACATTATTGGAGTGATTGATGAGATCGCCTTCCAGACTAACCTTTTGGCACTCAACGCGGCTGTTGAGGCGGCACGTGCAGGTGAACAAGGTCGAGGCTTTGCGGTAGTTGCTGGCGAAGTTCGAACACTTTCACAGCGCTCCGCGGCGGCTGCAAAAGAGATCAAAGATCTTATTCGCGACAGCGTAAGTAAAGTTGAATCTGGCTCTACACTCGTTAATCAAAGTGGTGAAACCTTGGCAGAGATAGTATCCGCCGTCGATAAAGTAGCGACAATGATCAACGATGTGAACAATGCTGCAATCGAACAAAATGCCGGTATTAGTCAGATCAACCAAGCTATTACACAAATGGATGAAATGACGCAGCAAAATGCGGCGTTAGTTGAAGAGACCTCAGCTGCAAGTCGCAGCATGTCAGAAGAGTCTAACAACATGGCCAGTATGATTTCGTTCTTCAACCTACAAGGTGGAATGGCAATGAGCGCAATGCCCACTGTAACAGCTGCGCCAGCTCCGAGCCCTTCTCCTGCGCCCGTCAGGACTTATGAGTCTCCTCGCTCAAATAACAGTAGCGGCGGTGGCGCAGCCTCATTCTCTGGTCAAGACGACTGGGAAGATTTCTAAAAATAAGGTATCTCGTTCTGAAACAAAAAAGCCCCAGCTATTGGGGCTTTTTCTGTTGTTTAAGGGACATTCAAACTAAGCGTCTCGGAACGCGTGAGGTTAAACTCGTACAAAGTTCATAAGAGATCGTTCCGACATGTTCTGCAACCTCTTCAATTGGCAGATTCTGGCCCCAGAGCTCAACCTTTGCACAGACATCAACGCTCACAATGTCAGTCACGTCAACAGTAACCATGTCCATCGACACGCGCCCTACTAAAGGTGCTCTCTGTTGATTGATCAATACTGGCGTTCCTGTTGGAGCATGTCGCGGATAACCATCACCATAGCCTATGGCTAATGTCGCAATCTTACTCGGACGCAATGCAGTCCACGTATCGCCATACCCTACGGTCTCACCAACGTCGATATCTCGAACAGCGATCACTTCAGTCTGCAAGGTCATGACGGGCGAGAGCTTTTCTGACAAAGGCTTGATTACAGGCGCGGGGTTAGCTCCATATAGGGCAATGCCTGGCCTTACTGCTGCCCCATGATAACGCTCATGCAACATCAAGGCAGCGGAGTTGCACATTGATACTGGAAGATCATCAAGCTTTAACTCGTTCACTAAACGGTCAAACGCATCCGCCTGCTCTTGCAATGAGCGGCTTCGACGATCATCTGCGCTCGAAAAGTGAGTCATTAGCATTTCTAACTGAATATTTGCGCCGTCTAATAACTCAATACAACGCTTGGTTTGCTCGACCGTTAAGCCCAAACGATGCATACCCGAATCGATTTTTAACCAGACCTTGCCATCAAAGTTTTGTGCAACCAGCATGCTCACTTGCTCAGGCCGATGGATAACATAACTCACGTTGTGCTGAGCTAGACTCTCGATGCAGTCCGCTTCGAATGGCCCTTCAAGTAAGAGAATTTCACCATCAAAACCTATCGAGAAAATTGTTGCAGCTTCTTCAGCACAGGCCACGGCCAAGCGGCGACCTTGAAATGATGAAATGAGATTCTTAACGCCGTGACCATAGGCATCTGCCTTTACGACAAGAATGGTCTCGGCACTATTGGCAAGGCCGGATAGGTAGGCAATGTTTTGTTCAAATGCTTGTTGGTCTATAAGAGCTACAGCAGGTCGGGCCATCGCAAAGAACCTTAGAATTCGTTGTTATAATCCACGTGTGACAGATCGTTGAACTTGGTGAATTCGCCTTGGAACTGAAGACGGATCTTACCAATTGGGCCGTTACGCTGCTTACCAATGATAATTTCAGCAAGCCCTTTATCTGGGCTATCTTCATTGTAGTACTCGTCGCGATAGATAAACATGATGACGTCGGCATCCTGCTCAATCGCTCCGGATTCACGTAAGTCAGAGTTCATCGGACGCTTATCAGTTCGCGACTCTAGGCCTCGGTTTAACTGAGAAAGCGCAACAAGCGGGCAATTAAGCTCTTTAGCTAAAGCTTTAAGAGATCGAGAGATCTCAGAAATTTCGGCCGTTCTTCCCTCATTCATCCCAGGTACTTGCATCAGCTGTAAATAGTCGACCATGATCAAGCCAATCTGCCCCACTTCTCGCGCCACACGTCTAGCACGTGAGCGGACTTCTGTTGGACTAAGACCTGCTGAATCGTCGATGTAAAGCGGACGGTCTTTTAGGATTTTCGCCGCTGAAGACAAGCGCGGCCAATCATCTTCTTCTAACTTACCCGAACGAATACGAGTCTGGTTTATCTGGCCTAACGACGACAATACACGCATAAGAATAGAGTCTGCCGGCATCTCCATACTGAATACTAATACCGGGAGTTCAGCCTTAATCAGCGCATTTTCTACCAAGTTCATCGCAAATGCCGTTTTACCCATAGAAGGACGCGCCGCAACAATAATCAAATCAGAGGGCTGTAAACCGGAAGTCATTTCGTCTAGGTCGGTAAACCCTGTCGTAACACCGGTAATCCCCTCTTCTGCATCAAATAGTTCTTCGATACGTTCAAGCGTTTTGGTCAGAATCGGATTGATAGAAACAGGACCAGCTTCCTCACCTGCAGTGCCCTCGGCAATTTTAAATACCTTGCGCTCAGCTTCGTCTAATAATTCACTGGTGCTCTTTCCTGAAGGATTAAAAGCACTATCAGAGATCTCACCAGAAACCCGAATCAAACGGCGTAAAACAGCTCGCTCATGCACAATATTTGCGTAGGAATGGACGTTACTCGCACTAGGAGTTTTCTCAACGAGTTCGGTGAGGTATTGCATACCACCAGCATTATCAAGCTCACCAATACGCTGCAGTTCTTCTGAGACAGTAATCAAATCAACAGGGTTGCCCGCCGTAGCCAAACGGCTCATGACACGGAATAACAAACGATGATCTTGTCGGTAGAAGTCATCCTCTATAACTTTGCTGCCAATCGCATCCCATTTACTATTATCTAACAACAGGCCCCCAAGAATGGACTGTTCAGCTTCGATTGAGTGCGGTGGGGTTTTTAAATTTAAGATTTCTTGGTCAGCCACGAGAGGAAAAAACTCCAGGAGATAAATACAAATAAGCCCCAAGAATATACAGGATATCCTTAGGGCTTAGAAGCAGATGCCCAACTTAAAATTGGACTCTGTGAACGTTACGCGCTTCGGCGTAAGGTCTTATTCAGCAACAACTGAAAGATTGATTGTTGCAGTTACATCGCTGTGCAACTGAACATCAACTTCGAAATCACCAGTGTTACGAATTGGACCTTCTGGAAGACGAACTTCAGACTTGCTTACTTCAGTGCCAGAAGCAGTGACTGCATCTGCAACGTCACGTACACCGATAGAACCAAATAGCTTGCCTTCATCACCAGCTTTAGAAACGATCGTTACAGCCTTACCGTTAAGCTCTTCTGCACGCGCTTCTGCTGCTGCAAGTTTCTCAGCAGCTGCTTTTTCAAGCTCAGCACGACGAGCTTCAAACTCAGCAACGTTCGCAGCATTTGCTGGAACAGCCTTGCCGTAAGGGATCAAGAAGTTACGACCAAAGCCAGACTTCACTGTCACTTTGTCGCCAAGACCGCCTAGCTTACCAACTTTCTCGAGTAGAATTACTTCCATCTCGCTATCCTCAACTATTAAATCGAATTGTCTCTTTTGCGAACAATACTAAGTTCTTGTAGCTTCACTCAGACTTTGGTGAAGCTTGTATCCTTGACCTAAAGTCTGCACCACTATCGACCATTGCCATAAATACAATGATTGCCAACGATGCGGGAAACAAAACAAGAACCATGGCATAAAAACCAATGAGCCATTGCCCGCCTAAATTTTTCTTGCCGATCACACCATGCACTAAAGTAAAACCGCAGACAAGCACAGGAACCAAACCGCTAAATACGAGTAAATAGCCATCTATTCCGATACTCGGTCCAATCATCATGGCACTGACAATCACTACCATATCAATCGGTCCCATTCTTAGTTGATGAAATTCTTCTCGCCAACCATCTGGGTTGTACAACGCTGCTTGCCAAGACCGAGCCAAAAACAATGACCCAATGCTCATCAAATAAAATGATGCTGCGAAACTCGCGATCATGAGATCTTGGAACGAAGCACGAAATTCTTCGTTTACTTCGATTTGCGAGTCTACTGCGATTTGTTTCAGAAGCTCATCCGAAACAACCTGCAACATATCTAAGGCTCCAGGCATAATAATCGGCGTTAATACACCAACTAACACGCTTAATCCGAAGCCAAACAGCAAAGTACGATTCATTGCCACAGTCACTCTCAAAATCTGCGCTAATGCAAAACTAAGAATGACTACAACAAGTGCTGTTGGATCTTGCAATCCGAGCCACCACCCCAACGCGGGGGCCATCGCCCATGCGAATACATTGAGTCCCTTAGATGTGCCGTGACGCAAAGTCACCAAAGCTACTGTAGCGGCACCAAGCCAGAACATCATTGGAACCAAACATGCGACAAAGGCAATGCCTGACGCATTTAACGGTCCCTTCATGGCAAACCGGGCTAATTCACGCATTTAAGCGCTTCCTCAAGTATTCAAGTAAATTTGTAGTTACCCAAAAGGGCAACGCCACCATTACTCGTGGTGGTTATCTGTGTAAGGCAACAATGCAACGTAGCGCGCACGCTTGATTGCTGTAGCCAACTGACGCTGGTATTTCGCTTTAGTACCGGTAATACGGCTAGGAACGATTTTTCCAGTTTCAGTGATGTAGCCTTTCAAAGTATCAAGATCTTTATAATCGATCTCTTTAACGCCTTCTGCGGTGAAACGGCAGAACTTACGACGACGTAAAAAACGAGACATAGTCTTCTCCTAATTCCGAATTACTCTTCTGATGCTTCAGCGCTATCGTCTGCCGCTGCGTCTTGGCTTTCGGCTGCTGCAGGAGCTTCAGCTTTTGGCGCTTCTTGACGCTGTGGACGACGATCGTCGCGGTTTTGAGATGCTTTGATCGCAGATTCTTCAGTAATCGCTTCTTTACGGCGGATTACCAACTCACGAATGATTGCATCGTTGAATCGGAAGTTATGAGAAAGCTCATCAAGCACTTCACTGCCACACTCAATGTTCATCAAGATGTAGTGTGCTTTGTGGATTTTGTTGATCGGGTATGCCAAGTGACGACGACCCCAATCTTCTAAACGGTGAACTTGACCACCGCCATTAGTGATTAGGTTGCTGTATCGCTCAACCATACCTGGCACCTGTTCGCTCTGATCAGGGTGTACCAGAAATACGATCTCATAGTGACGCATAAATGCTCCCTTTGGATATATAGCCTTAAATCGAATAATTCTTTTTAAAGCAAGGAGTTACAAATTAAACGGATTTATCAAGTCGCCTGTAAATGCTAGCAGCTTAATATAACCCGCAGTTTTTCGAGCCGCGTATTTTACAGACAAAGCCCACCATATGCAAGTTATCGGTACGCAAACTGCCGTAACAAAGGCATAACAAACCTCAGCACCGCTGAAACATAATATTTCTAGACTATTCAGAAACAGCGACTAAGGTTCAGCAAGATATTAGCCTTCAGGTAATTACTTTTGGCCAACGAACAGAGCAAAAATCACAAAATAGGCTTTTGGGTCTGCGTATCTCTTGTCATTGGCAACATGATTGGCTCAGGAATATTTCTCTTGCCATCATCACTGAGTGACTTCGGTCCGATATCGCTGTGGGGCTGGGCGATCACTGGTGCGGGCTCTGTCTTATTAGCATTTGTCTTCGCTCGCTTAGCGCTCGATTCACCAAAAGCATGTGGCCCGCTTGCATATACCGAAGAAGGTTTTGGAAAATTTGCTGGTTTTTTGGTGGGTTGGGGACACTGGATTGCGGCCTGGACCGGAAACGCCGGTCTTGCGGTTGCATTCACGAGTTATCTAACTGCTTTCGTTCCTGAACTTAAAGATAATTCCGGACTCGCAGTAATCGTGACGCTAGGGACAGTATGGTTACTCTATTTTATTAACCTACAAGGACTGAAATCTGTAGGTTTAATTCAAGTAATCACAACTATTTTAAAGTTAATACCGTTGGCATTATTTGCCTTTGCAGGTTTCTTTTACTTCGAGCCGAGCAATTATGCAGTGAGTAATGTCAGTGAACTGCCTACATTCAATGCAATCTTGGCCACCTGCTCCATTACTTTGTGGGCATTTTTGGGACTCGAATCTGCAACCGTTCCTGCTGGTGACGTAAAGAATCCTGAAAAGAATATTCCTCGAGCTACTATTTACGGCACTTTGTTTGTCGCAATTCTTTATTTTGTTGTATCTGCCGCAATATTCGGCATTATGTCTCCTGCCGAACTTCAAAAAAGTACCGCCCCTTTTGCTGATGCGGCGGGCGCCTTATGGGGTAGCTGGGCTTTCCACTTTATTGCGATTGGCGCCATTATTTCGGTACTCGGATCGTTAAATGGCTGGATGCTTATTCAAGCTGAGGTGCCTTATGTCGCTGCCAAGAAAAAGCTATTTCCTAAAATCTTTTGCAAGGAAGACGCAAAAGGGCGCCCTATCTGGGGAGTCACAATTTCAACCGTGTTGATATCACTTTTAGTGTTAGCTAACTTCACAGGCGATCTGGTTAAACTTTTCACGTTTATTATTTTACTTGCATCGCTATCAAGTTTGATCCCTTATCTTTTTTGCTCACTAGCGAGCATTATGATTCACCTTTCTAGGAAAGGCACTCAAAACTTTCAGTGGACACGCCATCTGGGCATTACGGTCATTGCATTTAGCTATGTAATTGGCGCGATTATTGGTTCAGGGCCAGAGGTTGTTTACTGGGGAACCATATTATTAATGGCAAGTGTCCCTGTATTTGTATGGGCGCAATGGGAGCATGTAGACAACTAAAAAATATTAGTAAATTAATAATTGCAACCAAGAAAATTATTCACAATTTGGCAAGAAATTCTCGTTGACAGTTTTAGTCTTCAGAGCGATAAACGGATCAGCAACCACGACATGCGGCCTCTTATCAAATGACGCTTGCTAAAAATTTACTAAGCAATGACCTATTTAAATAGCAGTCATTCACTCAACAATTGGGCAAGAAATTAGATATTAAAACAACTTATAAAGTGTGCTAGTAGCGATTCGTTGAAAACAGTTTTGTTTATCAATTGCGTAACCATTTATTACGCTAAGTTGGAGGAAAGCTATGAGCAGATTACACGTTGGTTCAGAGATTGGAAGGCTTCGTCGCGTCATTCTTCACCGACCACAGCTTAGTTTATCGCGTTTAACACCAAGCAACTGCGATGAGCTACTTTTTGATGATGTTCTTCGCCTAGGCAAAGCCGGAGAAGAACACGACACCTTCAGAAAAACGCTCGAACAACATGACGTAGAAACATTCTTACTGAATGATTTACTTCAAGAAACCATTGCTGATGCGCAAGCCAAAGCATGGATTCTCGATCAACAATGCTCTGAACTACGTTTCGGACCGACCATGGCCAAAGAGGTTCGAGCATTCATGGAAAATCAGGACGACCACCAGTTTGCCAAACACTTGACTGGCGGTGTCGCCATTGCAGACATAGATCCCAAGCTCTTAAAAGCAGCGCCAAAATCTTTGCTGGGCTCGGAGCTGGAGAAAACTAGTTTTGTCATAGACCCGCTCCCAAACCACTTATTTACGCGTGATACTTCTTGCTGGGTATATGGTGGCGTTTCAATCAATCCAATGATGAAACCTGCTCGACAGCGCGAAACAGTTCATTTCAAAGCGGTTTATCGTTATCACCCAATGTTCAAGAAAGAAAAATTTGAAGTTTGGTATGGCGGTGAAGAACGCGTCTATGAAGGCGCGACGATTGAGGGTGGTGACGTTGAAATCATCGGTAACGGCAAAGTACTTATCGGTATTTCTGAGCGAACAACCCCTCAAGGAATTGAAATGTTGGCTAAAAGCTTATTCTCCAGAGGCGGAGCCGATGAAGTCATAGCAATAGATCTTGGTAAATCTCGTGCAGCAATGCACTTAGACACCGTGTTAACACATATGGATCGAGACTGCTTCACCTACTATCCAGGCGTTGTATCGGACCAAAACATCCACTATAGCTTAACTCCTGGTGATAACGGTGACATTGTTTGTACGCAACAAAAAGGCTTCTTTAAAACTTTAGCACGTATTACAGGCAACGACTCTGTTCGCATGATTCCTACTGGTGGCGACGTATTCGCAGCCGAACGTGAACAATGGAACGACGCTAATAATGTGCTCACTATTCGTCCGGGCGTTGTTGTTGGTTATGAACGTAACCACTACACGATCGATAATATTGAAAAAGCTGGAATCAAGTTTATTGCGATACCAGGTGATGAGTTAGGTCGAGGACGCGGCGGTGCTCGCTGCATGAGTTGCCCAATTGAGCGTGACGACATTTAGTCGTTTGTTTCACTGAACGATTTACAGAATTAAGGAATAGAGATATGGCTTTTAATTTAAAAAACCGCAGCTTCTTAAAACTTTTAGATTTTACTCCTCGCGAAATTCGTTACATGTTGGATCTGTCTCGGGACCTAAAGCAAGCCAAATATGCGGGTACCGAACAACCTCGTTTATGCGGAAAAAACATCTGCTTGATTTTCGAGAAAACCTCAACTCGCACTCGCTGCGCATTTGAGACAGCAGCCTTCGACCAAGGGGCTAACGTAACCTATATTGGAGGCGGTTCTCAAATGGGGCACAAAGAGTCAGTCAAAGACACTGCACGCGTTCTAGGTCGCATGTATGACGGAATTGAATTCCGCGGATCTCGTCAAAAGGACGTTCAAGATCTAGCTGACTATTCTGGCGTACCAGTTTGGAACGGCCTGACTGATGAATGGCACCCAACTCAAATTCTTGCGGACTTCCTTACTATGCAAGAATGGGGCAACGGCAAGCCCCTTAGCGATATGAAGTTTGCATATCTTGGCGATGCACGCAACAACATGGGCAACTCACTCATGGTTGGCGCAGCTAAAATGGGCATGGAAATCAGTCTTGTTGCACCAAAAGAATACTGGCCTAAAGAGTGGCTTATAAAAGAGTGCCAGGCAATAGCAAAAGAAACTGGTGCAAAAATCAACCTTACTGAAGACGTAGCAGAAGGTGTTGAAGGTGCTGACTACTTGTACGCGGATGTATGGGTATCAATGGGGGAACCTAAAGAAGCATGGAAAGAGCGCGTTGGTTTAATGACACCTTATCAGGTAAATCTTGATGTAATCAACAAAACCAAAAACCCAAACGTGAAGTTCATGCACTGCCTACCAGCATTCCACAACAATGAAACAATTGTGGGTGCAGAAATTGAAGCTGAATATGGCCTCAATGGATTGGAAGTGAACGACGATGTTTTCGAATCTCCATACAACATTAGTTTTGAGCAAGCAGAAAACCGCCTGCACACAATTAAAGCTGTCATGGTTGCAACACTGGGAGATCAATAAGATGAGAGTGGTTGTTGCGCTCGGCGGCAACGCTTTGCTTCAACGAGGCGAAGCAATGACCGCTGAAAATCAGAAAATCAACATTGCGAAGGCTGCTAAATCGTTAGCAGCTATCGCAAAAGAACACGAGCTTATCATCGCTCACGGTAACGGACCTCAAGTAGGCTTACTGGCACTACAAGCCGCAGCGTTTGATGGCGCTGCCCCCTATCCACTAGATGTACTGGGAGCAGAGTCTGTCGGTCAAATCGGCTATATGATCGAGCAAGAGATGGGAAACATCATGCCTGCAGAGCAAGCATTTGCGACCATTCTTACTCAAATTGAAGTCGATCCAAACGACGAAGCATTTAAAGATCCGACTAAATTCATTGGCCCCGTATACGATGAAGCGCAAGCCAAACGTTTAGCGGAGGAGCGCAACTGGGTCGTGAAGCCCGACGGCAAATACTGGCGTCGCGTTGTTCCTTCACCTTTGCCACAACGTATTTTTGAAATCGGCGTCATCAAGATGCTAATCGATCAAGGCGTTATCGTGATTTGCGCTGGCGGCGGTGGCATTCCAACCATGTACCAAGCTGACGGCACATTAGCTGGTGTAGAAGCTGTTATCGATAAAGACCGTGCAGCTGCACTACTCGCTCGCGAGATTGAAGCTGACGCATTCTTAGTACTCACCGACGTTGACTCTGTGTATCTCGACTGGGGTACAGACAATCAACGTGCGATTCGCAAAGCATCCCCCAATCAGATGATTGAGTTTAACTTCCCTGCCGGTTCAATGGGACCAAAAGTTGAAGCAGCTTGTGAGTTTGCACGCGCTACGGGTGGTACGTCATGGATTGGCAGCCTTGAAAATGCATTAGATATGTTAGATGGCAAAGCCGGAACTTCTGTAACAAGCCGTTGCGGAGATGTTGAGTACGATTAAAACCGATTAACCTAAAGGAGAAAGTATATGGGTAAGTTTAAGTTCCCGACCGCCTATACAATTCTTTTCGGCCTCATAGTTGTAATGGCAGCGTTAACGTGGGTTTTACCCGCAGGCCAATACGAAATGGTCGACAATGAAGATTTAGGCAGACAAGTGCCAGTTGCTGGCTCATATCATGAAGTCGACCCCAATCCGCAGGGACTAACAGATATATTCATGGCACCTATTGCTGGTTTTTATGACCCAGGCAGCTATGAAGCCAGTGCGATTGATGTTGCTTTATTCGTTCTATTTATTGGCGGCTTCCTTGGCATTGTCACTAAGACCGGCGCGATAGATACAGGCATAGCCAAAGTTACGACTAGCCTGAAGGGTAAGGAGATCATGCTAATTCCTATCCTAATGATACTCTTCGCTGCAGGCGGCACTATCTATGGCATGGCCGAGGAAACCCTCGCGTTCTATGCCTTGATTATTCCCGTCATCATCGCCGCGGGCTATGACTCTGTGACTGCGGTTGCGATCATTATGCTCGGCGCGGGTATCGGCACTCTAGGATCGACTATCAACCCTTTTGCAACAGTTATTGCAGCGCAAGCAGCGGGTATTCCGTTTACTGAAGGCCTAAGCTATCGACTATTTATTCTGGTTGCAGGCTTAGTGATTGGCATCTTGTATGTCATGCGTTACGCCAAAATGGTCAAAAATGATCCGTCTAAATCACTCGTCGCTGAAATGGCTGAGAGCAACAAAAAACATTTTCTGACTACTGACAGCAGCATCAGCGATAACTTGACTGGTACTCAAAATATTATTTTGCTTATTTTTTCGGGAACATTCGCCCTGCTAGTTTACGGAGTATCTGTACTAGGTTGGTGGATGGCTGAGATGTCGGCACTATTCTTAGCCTCCTCTATTCTTGTAGCGATTGTCGCTAGAATGGGTGAAGAAGAGTTTAGTAACACATTTGTAGAAGGTGCACGTGAGTTACTAGGTGTTGCATTGGTTATCGGGTTAGCGCGCGGTATCGTCGTCATCATGGACTCGGGTAATCTGACAGGCACTATTTTATATGCATCTGAAGGCATGGTTAGTGGTTTAAGTGAAATTGGATTCATTAACGCTATGTTTGGTGTGCAAATACTTTTGTCGTTCTTCGTACCGTCTTCATCTGGCTTAGCAGTTTTGTCGATGCCAGTGATGGCGCCACTTGCCGAATTCTCTGGAGTTGCTAGTCATCTTGCAGTCACGGCATTTCAGTCGGCAAGCGGTCTAGTTAATCTAGTTAACCCTACATTTGCTGTTGTTATGGGCGGTTTGGCGATCGGTCGCGTGCCATACAACAAGTGGCTAAGCTTCACATGGCCTCTACTGCTAATTCTTGCAGTGTTGATTATGGGTACACTAACAGTAGGTACAATCGTGTAATACGAAGTTGCACTAATTGAACGACACAAACCCTCGCTTCGGTGGGGTTTTTTTATGCCCCAAACCTACCCTAGAAACAATGCATAATAAAGCTCATCATCATGTAACAAGAATTTGCATTTTTTGTTACTTGTCAGCGCGTTACTATTTTTTTAAAGTTGACCGATTGGTAAAGTTGCAACAAGAATCACAGTGGTGAAGCAAAGTAATATTTGATGTTCCTCCCACCTTCTCTTCAGGCGTTGATAAATAACCACCTAGTCACGACCCCACCTCTTATTTTAAGAGATGTCGGAGATTAACCATGACAACAAAAAACTTATTTTTACATTATTTGTGGCACTACCAATCCTAGTAGCTACCGCAGGCTGTCCTGATGGTATCAGTGGCAAGCGATCCAGTTGATCCTCCAATTGATCCGGAGCCAAGTGATCCTGATCCGGTTGACCCTCCAGTCGACCCGGAACCAGATGATCCAATCGTAACTCCGCCGGTCAATAACGGGTATGAGTGCAGCAATGCAAAACCAATTGGTGAAGGACTAACAAAGATTGCCTATCAAAAGAGCTTCAAAAATGGCGTCACTTATCGATCGTGTGCTGAAACAACATTTGATGAGAACGGAGAAAAGGTTCCTGCTCAACCTCTGTACTTACTTGGCGCTCGTCTTAGTGGCGAAGGTATAAATGGCGGACTATGTTATGACAGCATTTCGCATGCGCAAAAAGAATTTGCGATCCGATCTTACGATGCGTTCTCTTGCAACAACATCAAAGATCTGGGTGAGCGAGTGCAGCCAAATCTTGGGCTAAATCCAAGTACTGGGTGAACTCAAGTACACTAATCCAGATGCCCCTTATGCCGGCGAAAATGTTCGTTTATCAACAAATGAACAAGGCCAAGGCTACTTTAAATTTGGCGGGCAAGAATTAAATGGCCGTCTAGCGGTTAAGTGGGCGCACTAGGTTTGGTATCATAGCCATCATCATGATAATGAGGGTGGCTATTTAGTGCCTAAAGATTAGACACAAACCTTCATTATCTTTTTAGAAAGAGAGATACCTGATGCCAAATATGCTGTTTAAAAAACACATTATTTCCATACCCGAATTGTCTCGTGAAGAACTCGAGACTATCGTCAAGACCGCCGAAAGACTCAAAAGCAATCCAGACAATACCGCATTAAAAGACAAAGTCATTGCGAGCTGCTTCTTCGAACCATCGACGCGAACACGTCTGTCGTTTGAAACAGCGATTCAACGCTTGGGCGGCACCTTTGTTGGTTTCGATAACGGTGGTAATACTTCTCTCGCGAAAAAAGGTGAAACACTCGCAGACTCTGTACAAGTGATTGCATCGTATGTCGATGCCTTTGTAATGCGACACCCTCAAGAAGGCGCAGCTCGCCTAGCAAGCGAATTCAGTAACGGCGTGCCGGTGATTAATGGTGGCGACGGAGCAAATCAACACCCTACACAGACCTTGTTAGATTTATTTTCGATCTACGAAACGCAAGGCACGTTAGATAATCTCAAAGTCGCATTTGTTGGCGATCTGAAATACGGACGAACCGTTCACTCTCTCACACAAGCACTAGCGAAATTCAATAACACCGAGTTTTTCTTCATTGCACCAGACGCACTGTCGATGCCGGAATATATTTGTGAAGAGTTGAACAAGGCGGGTATCAAGTACTCCGCGCATAGCTCAATGGAAAATGTGATTTCAGAGCTCGACATCCTATATATGACGCGCGTACAAAAAGAACGTTTTGATCCCTCCGAATATGTGCATATGAAGGCTGCTTACATTCTAACGGCAGCAATGCTCGAGCCTGCAAAGGATAATCTTAAGGTATTGCACCCTTTACCTCGCGTTGACGAGATTACGGTTGACGTAGATAAAACGAAGCATGCGTATTATTTCGAGCAAGCCGAAAATGGCGTCTATGCGCGCGAGGCACTACTCGCCTTACTATTAAACAAAGACTACTAAGGGGGGCATGACTATGGACAAGCAAACAAAAATGCAGGTCGAGGCGATCAAAAATGGCACAGTCATCGACCATATCCCAGCGAACGTTGGATTGAAAATACTACGTTTGTTCGATATCGAACAAGGTACAGAAAAAGTCACCATCGGCTTAAACCTACCGTCTTCATCTTCAGCTACGAAAGCAAAGGACATTATCAAAATTGAGAATGTCTTTTTGACTCAACAGCAAGCTAGCCAATTAGCTATCTATGCGCCAAATGCGACAGTTAACCAAATTGAAGGCTACCGTGTTGTTAAAAAGCTTCCTCTAGCCCTACCTGAAGTAATCGAATCCGTATTCAAATGCCCGAACAGTAACTGCATCACCCATGGTGAGCCCGTCAACAGCAGCTTTAAAGTGATCGTCGATCAAGACGATGTGCGTATGAAGTGCAAATATTGTGAGCGTACTTTTGATAGTCACATCATGACTGATGCAAATTAAGACATTCGCCACTAAAAACGCCTGCTACCTTGCAGGCGTTTTTGTTTCTGACACTCAATCATTTACATACATAGATCTCACAAAGTAGCCTGAGAGCAAAACGCAACTGCATTATTAGATGTAGGTCTTCTCTTCACTCAACGCAATAACCCAGGCCCTAGCTCGAGCTCTAAAATGCAATAACCAAGAGCTATACTTCTCATGCTTTTTATATCTGATATGATGACCTGCTTTGCGAGTAGGCGAAATATTACTCATGCCTACCAAATAATAATCACGCAGCGGAGGCATGCATGAGCGACGCACTTAAAGGACGTAGTTTCACTAAATTACTGGATTTTTCTCAAGCAGAGATTGCAGATCTTCTTGAGCTATCTGCTAAGTTAAAAGCGGCGAAAAAAGATGGCACAGAAACACAAGCTCTCCGAAATAAAAACGTCGCCCTAATATTTGAAAAAGCATCAACACGTACACGATGCGCTTTTGAAGTGGCTGCTTTTGATCAAGGTGCGAATGTCACATATATAGGCGGCGGCTCGCAAATGGGTGAAAAAGAAACCGTTAAAGATACTGCTCGTGTTTTAGGCCGCATGTATGATGGCATTGAATTTAGAGGATTTCGCCAAAGCGACGTCGAATCACTAGCAGAATTCTCTGGCGTTCCAGTTTGGAACGGCCTCACTGACGAATTTCATCCCACGCAAATTCTTGCCGATTTTCTAACCATGCAAGAACACAGTGACAAAGCCTTAAAAGACATTAAATTTGCTTACCTTGGTGACGCTCGCAATAACATGGGAAATTCTTTGATGGTCGGTGCTGCAAAGATGGGTATGAACATTAGCCTAGTCGCACCAGAGGGTTATCATCCAGAAGAATCACTCGTAGAACGTTGTGAAGCCATTGCCGCTGAGAGCGGAGCGGGCATCACTCTTACCAGCAATGTTGAAGCCGGTGTTAAAGATGCAGACTTTATCTATACAGACGTATGGGTATCGATGGGAGAGCCACAAGAAGCATGGCAACAGCGCATTAGCCTAATGAAGCCTTATCAAGTAAATAAAGAGCTAATGGCGCTCACTAACAACCCAAACAGCAAATTTATGCACTGCTTACCGGCATTTCACAATAACGAAACGCGCGTTGGAAAAGAAATAGAAGAAACTTATGGTTTGAACGGACTCGAAGTAACTGAAGATGTATTCGAGAGCGAAGCAAGCATCGTCTTTGATCAAGCCGAAAACCGTATGCACACGATCAAAGCTGTGATGGTTGCGACGCTATCCTAGTGCTCATGCAGTGCGGTTTATTCGATAAACTGCACTGCGTGTCTGACTAAAGCCACAACATTCTCTGGCAGCGGAATATACCCCATTCTCTCCGCTAAGGACTGTCCATCCGTCAAACAATACTCAACTAAACGCCGAACGACTTCAGACTGTCCTGCAGGCATTTTCTTAGGAAAGATCAACCACGTAAACGAAGCGATCGGATAAGACGCCTCCCCCACAGGATCAAACTCCCACGAACGAAGATCTGGCACATCAGACTGAAGTAAGTTTGAACTTGGGAACGTCACATTGCTCAACGCAGCCTTACCAGATTCAGCTCCCGCCCTAACAAATTTGCCATCTCTATTTTCGAGTAAGGCTGTTGGCGGACGCGTTAACTTGGCGTATCCCCACTCAACATAACCAATAGCACCCTCTGTCTGACGCACAAAAGCTATGCCCCCCCTGATTATGCAAAGCTGATAAGAAATAAGGCTGGTCACTCCACTCTGGTAACTTTGATGCTCCTATGTTATTTCGAAAACTCTCGCTAACTAAAGCCAGATGATTGCTAAACAAAAAGCTAGAGCCGGATGCATCAGATCGAACGACTAAAGTAATGGGCTTTGCTGGCAATTGAATACCTGGATTGCTTGCCTGAATATCTGGGTGATCCCAGTATTGAATCTCGCCGAGAAAAATCCGTGAATACACGTCACGTGAGAGTTTTAAATCTGAAACAGAGGGCAAGTTATAGATTAAAGAAACTTGCCCAGCGATCAAAGGCACCATCACTGCGCCCTGCTCCAAGTAACTCAACTGCTCGTCACTCATCGCTAAGTCACTGGCCGCGAAATCAACATCCCCGTTGATGAATTGAGATATTCCATCACCAGACCCGACAGCCTCGTAATTGATCCGCGCATCGTTATCGCGATAACTGAAATCTTTAAACCATTTTTGATAGATAGGCTCAGGAAAGCTCGCGCCAGAACCATTGAGATGCACAAAGCTTGAGCCATGAGCAAAGAAAGACGTGAACAGCAATAGCACGATCCATGTACGATGCATAAACCATCTCCCGAGAGAACATGTGTCGGGTAACAGTAGTCGAAATTTTAAATATTTGAAGCTTTTGTATTGCGAGAGAGTAACTAGAACTTAGCGATAAAAACCTTGCGTTTTACATCAAAAATTCCAAGTTCTTGCCCTTCTTTAAATACAAACACAGCGCTTTCCTTGCGCCAAGGCGTTAAGAATAAACGCTTCGCCCACTCAGATTTTCTTCGCCCACCGAAACGATCTCGTTTCGACTGCTCATCCCACGATCTAAGCTCAATAGTTTGATCGTTGAGTAGGTCAAAATCTATCTCGCTTTGATCATCACCACACTGTAGGTTTAGCGAATGGCTAGACTCATCCATGATAAACAAAGCATCAAAGCAACGAACTAATCTTATACTCCCCCACATTAATTCGGGTGTAGAACCTGATTTTGCAGGAAGCACTTCTGTCCAGATCCTCGAAAAAATTCGTTCAGAAGGTTGCGCTAACCCCAGAGAAATAAACCACCAACGCAAAAGAAACGTCTGCTCTCGCTTAGCAAGTAAGTTGAGGTTAGTAAGAGAAATTCCATGATCGTTTGCGTAGTTCGTGATGTGCATATGCTTTAACACTGCTTGCGCCAAACGCAACGCTGAACCATTAACTCGAGTATGCCCTTTGCTTAACAACACTAAATCATCAACGTAACTATCTGACTGAGCCAACAATCGCGGCAACACTTGATGACGAATGCGATTCCTTGTGATCGAAAGGTCTTGATTTGATGCATCTTCGACCCAACTCACACCTTGGTCTTGGACATATTGCTCAAGATCCTTTCTTCGTAAATCTAGAAATGGTCGAACGAGATGACCTAGTCCCATAGGCCGACTGTGAGGAATAGCAGCCAACAAACTCGAGTCAGTCTCTCTTATAAGTCGCATAAGAACCGTCTCGATTTGATCATCAAGATGATGCGCCAACAACAAAATATCATCGGTGCCGACGTGTCGTTTGAACACCGCATATCGCGCTTCACGCGCCGCTTGCTCGAGACTTTTACCTTTCAGATCAAGTTGAACACGCTCAACAATGCATGGTATTTGATATTCGGCACAAACAGCTTGGCAATGCTCCGCCCACGCATCAGCGTGAGAACTTAATCCATGATGAACATGGATAGCGCAGAATGATTGAGTTGGTTTTAGTGTTTGGAGTGAGCGAACCGCGGAGAGAAGCAAAGCAGTGGAATCAAGCCCACCGCTATATGCGATATAAATAGTCTTGGCATCAGGAGAAGAAGCAAGAGCTTGTTGAAGCTTAGCCTCGATCATACGCTGTTAAACGCTGATATCGCTGCTCGATCAAGTCATCAACAGGAATATCTCGCAAGGCTTTAATATCCGCGACGATACGTTGCTTAAGAGAGAGCGCCATTTCAGTTTTGCTTCGATGTGCGCCGCCTAGAGGCTCATCAATAATATGGTCTATCAAACCCAAATCTTTTAATCGCGAAGCTGTAACACCCATCGCTGTTGCCGCTTCTGCAGCGTGCTCAGCACTCTTCCACAGAATAGATGCACAACCTTCAGGAGAAATAACTGAGTATGTGGAGTACTCAAACATGTTCAGGCGGTCACATACACCAATCGCTAATGCGCCACCTGATCCACCTTCACCAATCACTGTCGACACGATCGGTGTTTTTAATCGACTCATTACCGCGATATTTCGTGCGATTGCTTCGCTCTGCCCGCGCTCTTCTGCGCCGATACCGGGAAAGGCCCCGGGTGTATCAATAAGCGTAACGACCGGCAAACCAAATCGCTCGGCCATTTCCATCAATCTCTTAGCTTTACGATAGCCTTCAGGCAAAGGCATACCAAAATTACGCTTCACTTTCTCTTTAACATCACGGCCTTTCTGTTGGCCGATCACCATCACGGAAAGCCCATCAATACGTGCTAATCCACCAACAATGGATGGGTCATCTGCGTAGGTGCGATCACCGTGCAGTTCTTGGAAGTCATCAAATACTTCTGCAATATAATCGAGCGTATATGGACGATTCGGATGACGTGCTATGCGCGTAATATCCCAAGGAGACAAGTCTGAAAAAATCGCCTTAGTTTGCGCTTCACATTCACGCTCTAAACGCTCAATAGCTTCGCTCAAATTTACATCTTGGCTATTACCGACGAGTCGTAATTCAGAAATTTTCTCTTCCAACTCAACAATCGGTTGCTCAAAGTCTAGATATTGTAAATTCATATATGTCCAAGATAATTAGTAAACGCGCGAGCTTATGGCTCGCCAAGAGTATAGCGTTTTTTTTCGTTATTAATCGTACTCTAAAGAGACTTTTTCGTTTCCGATAAGATGGCCAAGTTCGTATAAGGCCTCATCGTCTGGGCGCATATTCCAGCTGTCGCCAAAGGCAATCGTCGATTCACTGTCATCTCTGTAATAGCGTACGGCAATCTTACATCCACCGCCCTGATAAGGCGCAAGCGTCGCTTTTAACTTATCGACGAAGCCTACATCGAAGCTTTGCTTATCAAGATTAATAAGCAATTGTTTAGCATATTGCTGACGTGCATCCACCAAGGACATGACCTTATCAACCCTTAGCTTCATATTGCCCGAATAATCATCGTGGCTCACACTGCCTTCAATCACGATGACAGTGTCTTTCTTAAGCTGCTCACGAAAGGTCTCAAACGCATCCGAGAATAATGTCGCTTCGATACGAGCAGTTCTATCATCAAGCGTTACGAAACACATTGTTTGGCCGCGCTTGTTTTTCATCAAGCGAAGATCTACCACCAGACCGGCAATAGCGATTTTGTTTTTGCTTGGTTTTAAATCGACAATCGCGCTGCGCGCAAAACGACGCACTTCTTTTTCATACTCATCAAAAGGATGCCCCGTGAGGTAAAGACCTAAAGTGTCTTTTTCAAAACCAAGGCGCTGCTTTTCAGGCCATTCTTTTAGTCCTTCAGAGCGCTGATATACATCATCTACCGTTTCGTCTGGCACAACAGCACCGAACAAATCCGTCATACCCGAATTTTGGTTACGCGCATTTTGATCGGCACGTTGCACTGCCTCTTCAATCGTCGCCATCAAACGTGCGCGATTCGGGCCGATAGAATCAAGCGCTCCGGCGTAAATCAAAGCCTCTAGAGCACGTTTATTTACCTTTCTGAGATCCACGCGATCGCAGAAATCAAACAGGTTTTTAAACGGCCCATCTTTTTTCCGGGCTTCTAGAATACTTTCAACAGGACCTTCACCTAGTCCTTTAACCGCACCAAGCCCATATACAACTTGACCTTGCTCATCCACGGTAAAGGTGTAGTCACTGACATTCACGTTTGACAGTACAATGGGCAACTTCATCTTGCGGCATTCTTCGATCAAGGTAACAACCTTGTCGGTATTCTGCATATCAGCAGTCATTACTGCCGCCATGAACTCCGCAGGATAATGCGTTTTAAGCCAGAGCGTTTGATAAGACACCAATGCATAAGCAGCAGAGTGTGATTTGTTAAAACCGTATCCCGCAAATTTTTCTACGAGGTCGAAGATTTTCATCGCCAATTCTGGGTCGACGCCCTGACCTACCGCACCTTCACGGAAAATCTCACGCTGCTTGGCCATTTCTTCAGGTTTTTTCTTACCCATCGCACGGCGCAGCATATCCGCCCCACCAAGGGTATAACCTGCGAGCGACTGGGCGATTTGCATTACCTGTTCCTGATAAACAACAACCCCGTAAGTTGGTTCAAGAATAGGCTCGAGACACTCGTGCTGAAAGTCTGGGTGAGGATAAGCTACTTCTGCTCGACCATGCTTACGGTTGATAAAGTCATCAACCATCCCTGAGTCCAATGGCCCCGGACGGAACAGAGCAACAAGTGCAATCATATCTTCAAGGTTATCTGGCTGAAGCTTCTTAATCAGCTCCTTCATTCCGCGTGATTCGAGCTGGAATACAGCCGTCGTTTCGGCCGTTTTCAATAAAGTGAACGAGGCAGGATCATCAAGCGGGATATGATCAATGTTTATCGTTTCTTTGCCTTCTTTTTGAAGACGAGGATTAATCATCTTCAAGGCCCAATCAACGATAGTTAGGGTTCGCAGGCCAAGGAAGTCAAACTTTACTAGACCCGCATCTTCTACGTCGTTTTTATCAAACTGTGTAACAAGACCGCCACCTTCTTCATCGCAATACAAAGCAGCGAAGTCGGTTAATTTCGTCGGAGCGATAACAACACCGCCCGCGTGCTTACCAACATTACGCGTCAAGCCCTCTAACGACAGCGCCATTTCCCATATTTCTTGAGCTTCTTCGTCAGTCTCTAGGAATTCCTTGAGCGCAGGTTCTGCATCAATCGCTTTAGCAAGAGTCATCCCAATTTCAAAAGGAATGAGCTTCGATAATTTATCAGCCAAACCATAAGACTTACCTTGTACACGCGCTACGTCACGAACTACAGCTTTTGCGGCCATCGTACCGAAGGTAATAATTTGCGACACCGCATTACGGCCGTAGTGATCTGCCACATAACCAATAACGCGATCGCGGCCATCCATACAAAAGTCGACGTCGAAATCGGGCATCGAAACACGTTCAGGGTTCAAGAAACGCTCGAAAAGAAGATCGTACTCAAGCGGGTCCAAATCGGTAATTTTTAGCGCATATGCGACCAAAGATCCCGCGCCCGAGCCTCGTCCTGGACCAACAGGAATATCGTGATTCTTAGCCCACTGAATAAAGTCCATTACGATGAGGAAGTAACCAGGGAACCCCATCTGTAAAATAATATCTAGCTCGAAGGTCAGTCGATCGTAATATTCTTGGCGTGCTTCAGGCGTATCTTTGCCTTCGCCACCCAAAATCACCTCTAGACGCTCATCTAGACCATCTCGGCATAATTGACGGAAAAACTCATCCATCGTCATCCCGTCAGGCACAGGATAATTTGGCAAGAAGTACTCGCCTAAGCGCAACTCAACGTTACAACGTTTAGCAATCTCAACCGTATTTGCTAGCGCCTCAGGAATATCACTGAACAACTCAGCCATTTCATCGGCGGTTTTTAAGTACTGCTCTTCGGAATAACGTTTTATGCGACGAGGATCATCAAGGGTCTCACCATCGGCAATACAAACTCGCGCTTCGTGGGCTTCGAAATCTTCTCGGTTGATAAACTGGACGTCGTTGGTGGCGACAACAGGACATGCGATACGTTGGGCAAGCGCGACCGCCGCATGTAAGTGATCTTCTTCGTTTTCGCGTTTGGTTCGATGCAATTCAAGGTAGTAACTATCTGGAAAGACTTGTTGCCAATGTCTCGCTCGATCTGCTGCGAGCTCATGCTTGCCGTTTACCAAGGCTTTACCAACATCGCCTAGACGCCCCCCAGACAATGCGATCAAACCTTCAGCGGCGTCCTCCAACCACTCTTTCTTGATAAGCGCCCTACCGCCCTTTTGACCTTCAGTAAATCCGAGTGAGATCAATTCCGTCAGGTTTTGATAACCCTTCTGATTCTTTGCCAATAAGGTCATAAAATATGGATCGTCTTCGTCATCCTCATTTTCTAAGAAAATACTTGCTCCAAGAATCGGCTTCGCCCCTACGCCACGAATAGCTTTGTAGAACTTCACATACGCACAAAGATTAGACTGGTCCGTAATCGCGATCGCTGGAGTCTCAGTTTCTTCGATATATTTTGCGAGAGGCT
>NZ_LWGF01001332.1:0-769 GCF_001635355.1 Oleiphilus sp. HI0125 | reverse complement strand
GGCGTCTGAACCGACCCTGAGTCTAAATGCTCAACGTCAGTGTCGGTGACAAGCATCAAGCGTAAACCGATATGGTCATCAACCCGAAAATATCGACGACGCTCTGATGTTTTTTGAGACATAGCTACTCCGCAACTTAAGCTAGAAAATTTCCTCCGGCGACAAATCTAACATGTCTCGCAGCAAACTAGTATTCGCAGCATCAACCGCTTGTTCACTGGCTTGAATATCTTTGCGCATTGAGTCTGCGCTTTTCTCTTCAAGCACGATCTCTGCGCGTCGATTTTTAGCTCGATGTTCAGTAGAGTCGTTTGCGACTAAAGGACGGCTATCTGCAAAGCCCGAGACCGAAACACGTCTTGGGTCTAAATCACCCGATTCCATGAGTCCGTGGGCAACCACTAAAGCGCGTTTTGCTGACAAATCCCAGTTTGATGGAAATTCTTTTGTTTTTATCGGCACATCATCCGTGTGCCCTTCTATTGAAATTCTACCCTGAACAGAGCCTAGTACGTCAACGAGCTTATCCAAAATAGGTAAAAAATCATCTTCCAGATGCGCTGAACCTGAAGAAAACGACCCTTTCTCTTCAACTCGTATAATAATTTTGCGCCCTTGAGTTTCTAATTCGATTAATTCTTCTGAAATTTCTTTCTCTAGAAAAGACGCAATTTCGAGAGCCTGATCTTCTGCTTCCTCAGCAGCCTTAGTGACAGTAGAAACCAACAATTGTTGCAGCTCTAGCATTTCCCTATCATTTTCACCCAAT
>NZ_LWGF01001331.1:0-604 GCF_001635355.1 Oleiphilus sp. HI0125 | reverse complement strand
CTGCCAGGCGTTTAGCTTTCTGTACTTTCTTCTTCATCTTCCAAAAAGTGCGAGAAATTTCGGTTTAATGCGTTTCTCGCTTCTTTGACGCCTGTTCCTTTCAAACTCGAAAACAACAAAATATCATTGATAAAACCGTGATCTTCCAGTGCTTTGCGTACCTGTAAGAGAACAGTTTTAGCTGGCCCATATTTCAATTTGTCTGCTTTCGTCAAAAGAATGGTTGTACTGAGTTCGCTCTTTTTGCTCCAGTCGAGCAGCATCGTGTCGAACTCTGTAAGGGGCTTTCGGATATCCATAATCAGCACTAAGCCTACTAGGCTGTCTCTGTTTTGAAGGTAATCTTCAAGGTGGCGTCCCCATGCTTCCTTCATGTCTAGGGACACTTTTGCATAGCCGTAACCCGGTAAGTCGACCAAGCGCACGCCTTCTATATCTAGGGAGAAGAAATTGATCAGTTGCGTGCGACCAGGTGTTTTACTTGTGCGCGCCAGTTTCTTGTTTTGAGTGATGCTATTAATAGCAGAGGACTTTCCGGCATTTGACCTGCCAGCAAAGGCAATTTCGATTCCGTTATCACTCGGACAGTTTGAAAGTTTTGAGC